>JAZDKV010000032.1:0-10474 GCA_043802645.1 Microcaldota archaeon
CCCCAGCTCTTTGAGCAGAACAACGAAGGCTGGCACGAGCTTGTCCTCCAGTCAAATTTTCAGGATGAGCAAGTGAACGCCATATTCCAATACAGGATAAAAGGCGAAATCCTCGCCCAGCAGGACACAGCCCAATTTTTCTACAAGCTCTGGGGAGACCAGTGGGAGAAAAGCGTGGGCATACTCACTGCCCGGATACATCTCCCCCCCTCATTCAGCGGGTATGACTATGGCATCTTCCTCCATCCTCCAGACCTTAATTACGAAGTAAACTCCTCTGATTCAACCATCTACATAACCTCCCAAAACCACCCCGCAAAAACCTACCTTGAGGCAAACCTGCTCTTGCCAAAAGAGGCTTTCTCGCCCGGTGCCCTTCCCCAAGCCCAAAATTACATGCCAAAAGAGCAAATAGAAACCGGGGAGAAAAAGTACATAAGCGATTTTATTCAAGACAAGAAACTCATGCAATTAATAGTTCTTCTTCCCCTCATCATAACTCTGCTCTCCTACATAATCCTCTACTTCCTATTCGGGCGGGAAATCCCCCTCTCCTCAACCGGCTACAATGCAATTTACGAGCGCGAGCCGCCAGAAGGCATAAGCCCCGCCCTTGCAGGCTACATGGTTGAAAAGCACCAGCACACTGCCCAAATAAGCGCAGAAATCCTCAACCTCATAAATTTAGGCTACATAAGCGCAACCCAAAAAGAAGTTGAAAAAGGCCTTCCCTTCTTAAAAGAGAAGAAAAAATCAGTCTTTCTAAAACTCACCTATAAAAGCCCGCAAGGCCTAAAGGCGCACCAGAAGCTCCTCCTCGATTTCCTAAACAAAGTGCAGAATTATTGCAACGGAGTGCAGGATGGCACGGTCTATTTCTCCCAACTCTTTGGGCAGCCCAAAAAAGAAAACGCCAAGCAGGAAAACGAGGGCTTTGAAACCGAAAAAATATCCGAATACATACGCTCATCGGGCAGCCAATTTCCAACAAAATTCTTCTCAATTGTCTCAAAGGATTTCAAGCCTTACCTTGATACCAAAGCAAACAAGTTCATGTACCTCATTTCATTTGCAATGCTATTTGCAGTATCTGCAATAGACACTGCAACCCACGCTTCCGCCCCCGCGCTTTTTGGAATAGCCGGGGCATGGGCCATAATATCATACGTATTTCTATTTGCCTCAACATTCTTTTTTGCACTCAAGCCGCAAATTCTTGGAAGATGGACAAAAGAGGGCAGGGTTTTGGAGCAAAAGTGCCTAAATTTCAAAAAATACCTTGAGCACTTCGGCTCTTTCGGGCAAAAAGACGTCCAGCAAATAAAACTCTGGGAGCAATATCTGGTCTATGCAACCGCTTTTGGCATAGCCCACGAAGTCCTCTCGCAAATTGAGAAGGTATATCCGCAAATAAAAGACGACAACCGCTACATCATATATGCGGCCATCTATCTCCCCTTAAGCTCCTCCAATTTCTATGCCTCTGCCTCGGGGGCTTCCGGCCATTCCTCAGGGGGCTTTGGCGGCGGCTTCGGGGGAGGGGGAGGCGGCGGAGGCGCCAGATAAATCTTTCTCTTTTTTAAACTCTTTATCCTCAAACTATATTCGCTAAAAGCCCCATGGTCTAGCGGCAAGGACGTCAGGCTTTGGACCTGGAAACACCGGTTCGAATCCGGTTGGGGCTATCTGAACAAACCGGTTCGAATGGTTGGGGCTATATTTGCAGTGGAAAAGACCCCTCTCCCTTTCTTTTTATACTCAAAAATTCTTCCTCTTACGCTGCCAATATATTTATATGGTCTAGCACACCATATATCTACGGAGGCGGTGCAGGGAACCAGAATGGAAATAATTGAGAAGACCATCAAGAGATACAAAAACGGGGATAAGGCCATAATAGATATCATCAGAACCGAAGACCCGGCTTTTGAATGCGGGATAAAATTCAATCTTGCATACCTGTCATACGATGAAAGGCAGGGAAAATACCAAAAGCTATTTTCAATGGACAACTCTCATGGGCCGCCGCACCTTCATAGGCTGGGAAGAAAAGGCTCGCTTCTGCCATATGGTTGGCAAAAAGCGCTTTCGGAATTCAAATTAATGGTTTTTGAGCACAGAAAAAGAACAGGGGTTGATTAGATGGGAAATTATGAGCTTATGGCAAAAAGGGCGGTAAAAACCGTGAAATTTGAAATAATCTCGGACGAGGACATGTTCAGGCGAATAGAGCAGAAAATACTATTGGGCAAATACCAGGGCGAGGACCTATTACTAGCCTTTGAGGACATGGAAACCTTCTCAAAATTCTTCACAAAGGAGCGCCTGCGCCTTCTCCGTGCCATAAAAAGCTCAAAGCCAAAATCGCTTTACGCCCTCGCAAAGACGCTAAAGCGCGATTTCAAAAATGTGCAAACAGATGCAAAATTCCTCGCAGCAAACAAACTAATACGCCTTGAAAAATACAAAGTGGGAAAAATGACCAAGCTGCGCCCGACAACCAGCCTCAAAAAAATAGAGCTTGAGATGGCGCTTTAGGCCGCCCAAGCATCTGCCTAATAATCCAAGCCTATTTGCCCCGGCCTAATATTGCCTTGCAACATAAACCCAGTATTTTGCCTCTTTTCCAGATACAACGCACTTCTTCCCCGAAGGCGCCTCCTCATGCGGATACTTAATTCCGCGTATGTCTCCCGAAAATTTCTCCTTAATAATATCTGCAAATTCCTTTGCATCCTTCTCAATAGAGCAGAAAGGCACCCTCACAAGGCCCCCGAGCTTCAATTTCTCCCCAAGCTCCTCCATGCTCTCAGCCGTATGCAACATGGACTCAAATTTCCCATCAGCCCTCCCCATAAGCCTCTGCGAAAATTTCTTCCCCTCATTTCTAATCTCCGAAATCAAATTCTCCAAATCCACAGAGCGCTTTCCCTCGCGTTCAGCATCCCGCGCAACAAGAGTAGCTTTGCCCTCCCCCGCCTCACGCCCGCCTACCTCAATTCTCACAGGCACTCCCCTAAGCTCCCAATAATTATACTTAAAGCCTGGCTTGTTCTGGCTCAAGTCCAGCCTCACCCTAAAGCCCGCGTCCTGCAATATGCTCTCCACCTTCTTCGCATACTCGCAAACCCCCTCAAGCGGCGAATCCTTGCCGGCAATAGGCACAATCACAACCTGAACAGGCGCAAATTCAAATGGCAGCATCATGCCCCTATCATCCCCGTGCACGCAAAACATCGCCCCGTAAATTCTTGAAATGCAGGGCCCATAGCACGTCTGCCAAACATACTGCTTCTGCTCCTTCTCGTCCTGAAAAGAAACCCCGAAAGCCTTTGAGAAATTCTGCCCCAAAAGGTGCGTTGATGGAAGCTGCAAAACCCTCCCGTCCGGCATGAGGGTATCCGCGGCATAAGTATGCAGAGCGCCTGCGAATTTGTCCCACTCCGGCCTCTGGAAAAATACAAATGGAATCCCAAACCTCTTGTGCACTATCTCCTCGCTCATCTCCATGTCCTCTTTTACCTGTGCAATGGCCTCGCCCTCGGTCGCAAAAGCGTCATGCGCCTCAATCCAGTAAAATTCCCTTGAGCGGAAAAACGGCTTCGTGGCCTTTGTCTCATACCTCCAAACCTGGCACGACTGGTAAATCTTCACGGGCAAATCCACAAGCCCCTGCACCCACAAGGCATACATCTGGTACATGGCAGTCTCCGAAGTCGGGCGCAGCGCAAGCTCCTCCTCAAGCAAATTCCCCCCTGCCTTCTCAATCCAGAAAACTTGCGGCACAAAACCCTCCACATGCTCCCCCTCAGTCTCAAAATTCCTCTTTGGAATAACTGAAGGGAAAATAGCCGGATCATGCCCCCTCTTCTCCAATTCCGCCTCATAAGCCGTATACATGAGCTTCATGGATTTTGTGCTCCAGGGCCTAAACACCACAAACCCCTTCACATTATAGCGCAAATCCGCAAGCTCCGCCTGCGAAATGACCGTGTTAAACCAGCCGGAAAAGTCCTTTTCTTTTGCAATGTTCATGCTAAAACTTTGCACAATAATCCATATAAACCTCGCAACATAGCGCCAGCGCGGCCCCCCGCCCACCAGCGTTCATCAATCTCCCAAAAGCTAAAAGCAACCTCTCCCTCATCCCCTTTTCAATAACGCATATAAACCGTGCCTCCCTCTCCCATCCATGGCATACGGCGGATATTCTGGCTACATAAATGAAAATCTAAACCCAGCAAAAGAATCCCACCTAATAGCAACCTTCAAAATAAAGCCCGCGAAATCCAAAACCCTAAAAGAAGCCGCGCAGGCAACCGCGGCCGAATCCTCAATCGGCACATGGACTTCCCTTTCCACCATGCGCGAGCGCGTGCTAAAAAAACTGCAGGCAAAAGCCTTCTACCTAAACAAAAACTCCAAAACAGTCAAAATTGCCTACCCCATAGACCTATTTGAGCCTCAAAATGCCCCTCAAATTCTCTCAGACATAGCAGGCAACATATATGGCATGAAAGAAATAGACGCCCTGCGCCTTGAGGATTTTGAAATTCCAAAAAAATACGCAAACACTTTCCCCGGCCCAAAATACGGGGTTGAGGGCGTAAGAAACTTTGTAAAAACCAGAAATTCCCGCCGCCCCCACATAGGCACAATAGTAAAGCCAAAAGTGGGCCTGAGCGAAAAAGAAGGCGCAAAAGTCGCATATGATTCATGGGCAGGCGGCCTGGACTTGGTAAAAGACGACGAAAACCTCACCTCGCACACTTTCTCAAAGTTTGAGGCGCGCCTCTCAAAATTTCTTGAGGCAAAAGACAAAGCCCAGAGCCAAACAGGCTCCCCAAAAATTTACTGCCCGAACATAACCGCCCCCGCCCACATTATGCTAAAGCGCGCCGAGCTTGCCCAAGATTTGGGCTCAAACTGCGTAATGATAGACATCCTCACCGCGGGCTTCTCCTCCCTCCAGTTTATCCGCCACCAAAATTTCAAAATGCTAATCCACGCCCACCGCGCAATGCATGCCGCCATGACAAGAAACAAAGAGCACGGAATTTCCATGCTTGCCCTCTCAAAGCTTGCCCGCATGTGCGGGGTGGACCAGCTTCACATCGGGGCGGTATTTGGAAAAATGGAAGGCTCCCAATCCGAAGTCCTCCAAATTCATAGGGCAATAAACCAAAAATGGGCGAACCTAAAGCCAGTCTTCTCTGTCGCCTCCGGCGGCCTAAGCCCGCTTCAAATCCCCCAAGTCATAAGCGCCTTTGGAAAAGACGTAATAATTCAGGCGGGAGGCGGCGTGCACGGCCACCCCCAAGGCACATACCAGGGCGCAAAAGCGATGAGCGAGGCAGAAGATGCAGCCCTCAAAAAAATCCCCCTCAAAACATACGCAAAAACCCACCCAGCTCTTGCAGGCGCAATTTCAAAGTGGGGCAAATAAGCCCTTTATAATACTTTCCATCTGTTTTCCAAAATAGTCAAATATGTAAAATTTATAAAGATAAAACGCGTATATCAGTTAGCAAAAATATTAATTCATGTTAAACAAGGGTGAATGTTTTGATAAAATACGTGTTCTTTGGACTTCTGATTCTGGCTCTTTTTGCCGCCTCGCCTTTTGCACAGGCACCTCTTTGCACTAACGAAGCCACAATGTGCGATGCAAACCTTGATTCCATGTGGACTTGTGTAAATGGGATTTGGGCCGACCAAACTTTTTGTTTGAACAAATGCGACCAGGCCACGCAGAAGTGCAAAACAGCTCCAGATAACCCTCCGGCTTCCGGCACCTGCTATCCGTTTGAGCAAGGGCTCACAAGGTGCGATCCAATCGACCTTTCCCAGCTAACTGTGCAGCAATGCCAGCTCTCAAGCTCTGGAACTTATGACTGGCTGCCATTAGAATCCTGCTACCCAGGCGCAAACAACGACCTTGGCTGCTATGAGGCATCCTACGGGGACGCATACTGCAAAGAGTGTGCAAACCCCGGAGACCGCTCATGCGCCGGCATAAGTGCATTCCAAGTATGCCAGGACGATTACAAATACTCAACTACCTCGTGCAATTACCCGCAGGAAATCTGCATCTCAGGCTACTGCGAGGAAAATACTAACGGAGAAACCTGCACAATAGGCGAGGAGCGCTGCACCAGCAACGTAATTGAGCAGTGCCAGGACAAAAACGGAGTCATAGACTTTTTCCCCTACAGCGCATGCACGTCCAGCCAATACTGCGAGGAATACGGCTCTGACCCGCGCCTTGCAAGGTGCAGGGACCTTTCATCCGGCTCCTCAGGAAGCGGCGGCGGCTCTTCATCAGGCTCCGGCGGCAGCGGAGGGGCAGGCTCCGGAGGCGGGGAAGTCTTCAGGCCGGTGCAGGAGTGCAGCTCATACACGGATTGGCAGGCAGTCGGCGCAACGAGCTTTACCCGCTCAAACGCCGATGGCACAACCCAGCAGTGCACAAACACCACTCTTGAGCGCTACTGTGTCTATTCAAACGGCCAAACTGACAGCTCAAAAAAAGAAACCGACTATGCAATTGACTGCTCAAACCCATCAGACAAATGCGACTACATATACAGCCGCACCGAAAACTTCACGGACAAAAACGAGGATGGCATGTGCCGTTCCTGCGAGCGCGAGACATATGTCTACACCTGCCAGCCGTCCGGAAAGGTTGACCTCTCAAATACAAAAGAGTCGGTAACCTGCGGCTCATACGGAACTTGCCAGCCGCAATTCCCGACCGCAAATACCTCGTGGTTTGACTCCCTCTTCTCCGGCTGGGCAATACCAATCGGAATCATCGTGATTCTTGCAATAGCGGCAATCGCATTTCTTGCATACAAGATGAACGACGAAGATGGCGAGGGCGGCAACCAAGGGGAAACCGGCAATGAAGAGAGCCAGAGCGGCAACAAAGGGGAAGCGGAGTAAGCTTTCCCCATTTTTTCCTTTTCTATTTTCTTTTTCCTTTTCGCGCAACCGTTGTTTGCGTCGTAAAACTGCCCCCCGGCTTATCCAAACTCTTTTATATGTCCGCGTGGTAGCCAACCCAAAGAATATCTGACTGAGGGGTTGTATGAAAAAAATATATCTGTTTTCCCTGTTTCTCATCGCTTTTTCTGCATTTGCATTCTCATTCTGTGCGAATCCGTTCGGGCAACCCGGAGCTACGCAATGTATCGGCCCCAGTGCCCCATCGTCATACAATTACTGCGACCCTTCATCTGATTCATGGGCTACCTACAACTGCGCAAACGGCGGCATATGCGTCCAGTCAACGCCATCCACAATCGCCTGTTCTTCTCCAAACTCTGCGGACTGCCCGGCAATCCCATCCGCAGGCATCCCCGATGCATCCGCAGGAGAGCAATACTGTGACCAAAACAACCCTTCAGCATACTATACATGCACCCAAGGCGGCTGGACCTCAAGCGCCTGCTCATCCGGCACATGCACCCAGAACGGCAATCAAATCACATGCCCGGCAACAATAGTTGACTGCCCGGCAATTCAGGCACAAGGACTTCCTGATGCCTCGGCTGGTGCCCAGTACTGCGATGCGGGAAATCCAACTTCCTACTACGAGTGCACCTCAAACGGCTGGACATCCAGGGTATGCCCGGGAGGATTTCTGGGCTACTGCACCCAGAGCGGCAATCAAGTCACCTGCCAATCAGGGCCGCCCGACTGCGAGGGCATTTTCTCACAAGGCCTTCCTGATGCCCGCACCGGAGCGCAATTCTGCGACCAAACGAGCCCATCTTCATACTACGAATGCATTCCAGGCGGCTGGGTATCCCGCACATGCCCGAGCCAGAATTATGCCTGCACCCAATCAGGCCAGACTGTGAGCTGCACTTCATCAAACCCAAGCGCATGCTCAAATCCAAGCGGCAACCCAGGAGATGAGCGCTGCGATGGGAGCCTAATCTACGTATGTTCCGGCACCTCCTGGGATTTCGCATCCGACTGCGCGAGCATAAACGCCGTGTGCGAGGTAAATGGCGTTGATGCCTATTGCGTGCAGCAGGGCTCTGCCCCAGGCTCGGGTGGTTCGGGAGGCTCCGGTGGCTCCGGCGGCAGCAGAGGGGCAGGCTCAGGAGGCGGTGAAGTTTCCTCCTGCAACTCGTGGTCCGACTGGTTTGTGGACTCCTCATACAATTATTCCGATACAGGCCTGGATGGAAAGCAGCGCCAATGCACAAATGCAACTCTCAAGCGCTGGTGCATAAAGCCAAACGGCCAATATGACTATGCAAAATACGAATCGCAGCATAAGGCCGACTGCTCTGACTGGCAGCAAGACTGCGAATTCATATACGATCGCAGCGAGCAATACACAGACAAGAGCGGGGAGCAATGCCGCACCTGCACAAAAGAAACATATGTGCAGCAATGCCAGCCGGCCGGCACAATAGATTACAGCAAAACAAAGGAGAATGCCGTATGCGGCACTTGGGCTCCATGCGCCCAAACTCTTGGGCAATCCGCCAACCCACAGGGCGCAAACCCCAGCGGGCTTATTGATGACGCACAGCTCCAAAAAGTAATAAACGACTACGGCGTCTATCTGGCGATACTTATAATCGCCCTGATACTGGCTGTCGCATACACCGCATGGAAAATGTTCTCGGCACCCGCGGAAGAATAAGGCGCTAAAATGAGGTTTTCTCTTTTTGCCCTCATGGCAGCCCTTGCCGGGCTGGCCCTCCTTCTTGGCTGCACCCAGCAGGAGGCCCCCGCCCCCCAATTTCCAGCCCAACCGGATATGCAGCCAAGTGCAAATGATACAGCGGCAATGCCCGGGCAAATGCCCGCCATAAACGGCTCCTCCGGCCCGCAAATAGGTGAGAACTCAGATGAGAACGCAACGCCACCTCCTCCATCAGGCCAAATAAACGGCAGCGGGCAGAACGGCACTCAAGAGCCACCCCAAACAGCCTCCGGCCAAAATAACGGCCCGCCCGCGCAGCCCTCATCCAATTCCCTGCAGCCTCAGCAAAACCAGACAAGAATAGCCCAAGCTCTTGCTGCCTGCCAAAATCTTGCACAGGTCCAGGTTGCCTCCTGCGCCGCGCAGTCTGCAATAGAGAACGATGACGTTTCAGTTTGCACACGGCTTAGTTTATCAGACGATGTTTTCTCCTGCATCGCGCAGTGGTGCCTCTCCGCGCAAAGGGATTTCACCCAATGCGAGAAGCTATCCGACATTGACCTGAGGCTTGGCTGCCTTAGCAAGTGCAACCCGAACCCAAACAGCTAAAACTGCCCCCGCCAGAGCAAATTTTGGCCCTGCGAGAAGTTTTTAAACCTAAATCAACATTTATCTATCCGTCATCTTTTGGGCCCGTAGCTTAGTTCGGTTGGAGCGTTCGACTGATAATCGAAAGGTCCTGAGTTCAAATCTCAGCGGGCCCAACTCACTTCGTTCGTTAGTCCCGCTTCGATTTCCAAATGCTTCGCATTTGAAAATCCAGCGCCCTTCGGGCGCAGTCCCACCAACGCTTGCGCGTTGATGGTCTCAGCGGGCCCAACTCACTTCGTTCGTTAAATTCAAATATTTTTTATACTCCCCCTCCAAAATCCATTCATGCTCAAAATCGCATGTGCCTCATTCCTTCTCTTCCTGCTCCTCGGCTGTACCCAGCAGCCAAATTTCACAAAAATAACATTTGAGGGCTCCTCCCTGCAATTAAGCGCCCAAATAGCAAATACTTCCGCCTCCCGCCAGCGCGGGCTCATGTTCCAAAATTCCCTGGCCCAAAACGGCGCAATGCTCTTTGAATATCAGGAAGAGCAGCCCCTCCACTTCTGGATGGCAAACACAAAAATTCCCCTAGACATAATTTTCCTTGGCAAAAACAAAAAAATCATAGGCATCCAACAGATGCAGCCATGCGAGAAAGAAGACACGTCCCTCTGCCAAATATACAACTCAAAAGCCCCGGCAAAATACGCAATCGAACTAAACCAAAATCTAAGCCAAAAATACGGGCTAAAAATCGGGCAGGCAGCCGAGTGGAATTAGCCAACCAAAATTTTCCAGCCAAAAACAAGCAAGCCTATACTTTTTTCTCCATGTAATATTTCCTCCGCCCGGAATCAAACTTCTCAAGAGAATACCTAAGCGCCGTGCGCGGCATTCTGCCTGCCCACTTCTCCAAAAACCCCTCAAGCGCGCAAGAATCCTTTTTTCCCACCTCGCGCAGCATCCACCCGCACGCCTTGTGCAGCAAATCCTCGCGCGAATCCATGAATTTCTCGCACAGATAAAAAGTATCCGAAAATTCCCCCTTTCTAATCAGAGCATAAGTGGAAACTATCGCAATCCTTTTTTTCCACAGATTATCGGAGCGCGCAAGCCCGTTCAAAATTTTTCTCCGTTCTCCAGCCAAACGCCCCCCCGTGCCTTTTTCCCCCGCCAAACCCGAACCACCCTTTTTTTGCCCTGCCAAATACC
>JAZDKV010000033.1:0-9922 GCA_043802645.1 Microcaldota archaeon
TCATTCTGCCTGAAACCGGCGTTTTTTTTGATGAGAGCGACTTGCCCAGGTTGAATGTCGTTCATAGATATCCCTCAGTCTCAAATACCCGTCTGTCATGGGTGTGCAGTACTATGGTTTAGCATGTTTAAATAGAGTTAGTACCTGAAGCGTCGGAAGATTTTTGAGCCGGGATTTTTTTTAGCTCTCAACGATTACTTTGTCCCCTACGCTCTCAACCGAGTCTATGGGCAGCATTATTTTCTGCCCCAAAGCCGATTTTACGGCTATGGCATTTGCATTTGCGTCCACCCCTAAAATCTTGCCTATGTAGTTGCCGCCGCTGCCGAGCACTTCTTTTCCGGCAACTTTAAGCGAGAGGACAACGCGCCTGCGTATATCTTTGAGTATGGTGACGGATGCAAAGCCCATTACAACTGAGAGGACCAGGATGAATACCAAGTCCGAGAAATACACGTATGGGGGGGAATCATTTACAATCCAGTTTGCCCCGCTCATGAAAACAAGCCAGAAAAGCACAGTAAACACTGCGTAGAGGCCGTATTTGACTATTTCCACCTTCTTCTTCTCGTTTAGCATATCTACGGTTTTTCCGGCAATCATGAGAAGGACGGCCCATGGCATGAGCTGGAGTATGCTGCGCACCGCAACCGCTATTGTCTGCGCCGGGGACGAGGAGCTGTCGCCCGAGGCGGCCACGAAGGAATGGTAGCCCGACCATAGGGAGAGCGCAATTAGCAAAAAGGCAGGCAAATATACAACGAGGGATATTTTCTCCACGGAAAATTTGAACGAGGAGAGGGCCTTGAAGAATTTTTCTTCTATGCCAAACGCACGCAGGATTAAATAGGCGGAAATTATGCCCACGGGAACTTCTATGCCCCAGTTGAGGACTTTCCAGAGGACTATGAGCATGCCCACGAGGGCGGGAATTCCGAAAATCATGCGCGCATAATACGGCTCTTTTAGCTTCTCCAAAATCACAAAATATGTTTTCTCAAGCTCCTGCGCCTGTTTCATCACAAGGACTTCAACTGAGTCTATTTTGAGCCGCGACTGGATTATTGGCAGGACCACCTCATCAGACGCCCCATCGGAGACGAAGATGCAGGATTCGCAGGGGAATTCGGATAAAAGCTTGTCAAGCTGCTCGGAGATTGCCTCGTCCGCGGCATAGCCCAAATCCGGGGAGCCAGTAAGAGTTGCTACCTGTATGCTGTGCTCCTTTGCAAGCTTGTCATAAATTGAAATTGCCTTGAACATCGCATTTGCATCCACGTCCGCCGGGTCTGCAATTGCAAGCTTTAGGGCGGCGTCAAGGTTTGCTTCCCTGCCGATTATCGGCCCGGACACGCCCGCCTTGTCGTATAGGTCGTTGTCGCGGTCAACACAGAGCACGAGCTTTGGTTTTTTGAGCATGGATAAACCATGCAAGAAAGCGAATATAAATCCTTGCCATCTTCTTTGAAAGCCCCGCCCGCCTTCAATAGGTATTTAAAGAATGGTTGCAAAACCTTATCATATATACAACGGTTTTATTGTTATTATTGTTAATTTTGGTGCAGCTATGGAAAGCAAAAAATGGGTAACGCCCGGGGCTCTTTTGGGAACCGAGGAAGAATACGTTGCCGGAGACGGAACTTATACTGACGGCTCAAAAATTTATGCCTCTGTCCTTGGGGAGCTTGACGATTCTGAGAGGACTTTGAGCGTAAAGCAAAAAGGCACGGTCAGCGCCCCGAGAGTTGGGGCGGTGGTAATAGGGAGAATAGAGATGGTAGTTGACCCGATTGCTGTCGTGAGCGTGCATGAAATTGTTGATGGCAGCGGGGCGAGATACCCGATTAGCGGGGAGAATTTCATATTGCGCGTTCAGAACATACGGCAGGGGTATGTGAAGAACATAAAAGACGAGATGAGAATCGGAGATATTATACGCGCAAAAATAGTTGAGATAAAAGACGGCGAATGCCAGCTCTCAACCGACGGCCCGGAGCTTGGATGCATAAGGGCATTCTGCTCAAATCCGCGCGCAAGGTACCCGCTTGTGAAAACAAATGCGGGATTTGTGTGTGCGCAAACCGAGGCAAAGGAAAACCGCAAGGCGGCGCCGGATTATCTTCCTTCAAAATAATTTATGCAAGGTGTTAGTGATGAAGCTTAACGTAAAAAAACTTGAGAAGAATTATCTTGAAATCGTGCTTGAGGGCGAGGATGTTTCACTTGCCGACTCCCTGCGCGAAATGCTGGTTGATGATAGCGACGTGGAATTCGTTGCGGCAAGGCTTGAACACCCTCAAGTCGGCCACCCGATACTGATTCTTCGCACAAAGTCCAAAGATGCCCTCACGCTTCTTATCGGGGCGGTTGAGCAGCTAAAGGACAGGGCGGAGGAATTCAAATCCGCACTCAAAGCGGCAAAAAAAACAAAGTAAGCAATAGAAGGTGGGGTTTTGGGGTTTTCAGGCTGGATATCCGGGGGAAAAAAATCCTCGCACGATGAGCTTAGAAAATCCGAGGATTTTAGAAAGAGCAAAACAGGCCCGGAGCCAAAAATTCCTTTTCTGACTTCGCTTTTTGCTTTTCCCTACATTGGGGCCATAAGAGGATACTACCTTTTGCTCGCGCTTTTTTTCGTTTTATTCATTGCAACAAAATCCCCCTTGGTTGGATTTTGCGCCGGGGCTACAATTGCGTTTATTGTGGTTTGGGAATTTTACGCGGGCTCAAAGAGCGGGGGGGTGGCAAATGAAATTAGGGACACCGCCATTGCGATAGGCCTTGGGCTTTTAGTCTGGTTTGGCTCCGGCTACGTGCTCAACACCCCGACTCCGATTAACGCCATAGTTTCATGCTCCATGCTGCCCGCATACGAGAGGGGGGACATGATTATTTTGCAGGGGGCCATGCCTAACACGCAGTATGTGGATTATCCCGAGCCGGTTAGCAGCATACCCATGCAGGCGTGGGTAAAATACAACGGCGGGGATTATTCGTTTAACGGCTCATTATATTCCTACTGCCAGGCGCACATTGGAGAGCAGATTTGCATGGACTTCCTGCGGGAGCCTGCCTCTTTTGAGGAAAGCCACGGGCCTCTCGTGCTCAAATACGGCCAGTGCATAAAGCAGGGCATAAACACAAAAGAGAAGAAATATGTGCCCTGCGTGAGGGAAACGTATTTTGGCGCAAAGAAAATAGAGTTCTCAAAGGATGCCGACCTCATAGTTTATGCCCCAAAGAATACGGACGTTTATTCCCTTGTGGGGGACATCATACACAGGGCGCGCTTTGCAATTAACGCCTCGGACGGGATTATTTATTTCACGAAAGGGGACAACAATCCGGTTTATGATTTCCAGATTTATTCTTCAGGCTACAAGATGGGAAATTCCCCGGTTTCCCCAGAGCAGATAAAGGGGAGGGGCATTTTGAGAATTCCACTTCTTGGGAATTTCAAGTTGTTCATAAGCCCGCAAGTGCTGTTTTTGGATGATGATTCCACGGGCTGCAACGCGTATTTTGTCGGATGAATTAGAAGAAAATCAGGGAGGGGAGAGGGAGAATGAGAGCCTCCTATTCTGCGAGCCCTTGTTCTCGCATTTTATCAATTGCAGCGCTCCGGCCTCTTTTGTGTTTTTCACATGCGTCCCGCCGTCTGCCTGCGTGTCAAGGTTTCCTATTTCAACTATTCTAAGGCGGGTAAGCGATGGGGGAAGGGCCGCGGCAAGTTTTACAATTCCCTCAATTTTTAGAGCCTCCTCGCGCGGCAGAGTGTATGATTTTATCTCATGGCCCTTTGCAAGCTCCTCGTTTGCCTCCGCGATGCATTTTTGCATGAATTGCGGGTCATAGTTTTGCATGTTGAAGTCAAAGCGGGTTTTGTCTGCCCCAAGCTGGTTTCCAGTTACCATAATTTGCCCGTTCTTATACATTGTTGCCACAAGCACGTGGGCGGCGGTGTGCATGCGCATGAGGGCATATCTTTTTTGCCAGTCTATTTTTAGGTGGACTGAATCGCCTTCTGACAAACCGTGCCCCGCATCAAGATAGTGGATTACTTTGCCGTCTTTTTTTCGCACTTCTTTTACTTCGTATTCTTTTTCGCCCGATTCGGTTTTTTTGGATATTTTTCCGCCGTCGCAGGGCTGCCCTCCGGAGGTGTAGTAGAAAACTGTCTGGTCAAGCACCACTCCATCGAGCAGGGATTCAATTACTTTTGCGTCTGCCTCCTGCAGATATGAGTCTTCAAGAAAGAGCAATTTTGTTTGAGCCATGGAACTAACCCCCAAGAATTTTCTAAGGTTTAATCTCAAACAAATTTTAAAAATTGCCCGGAGTATTTTGCATGTAATCCCCCAGAATACAACTCAATTTGAAAGCCGCGGGGGGATTTTTATTGGCGGCAATCGCAAAGAGGCTTTAAAAGTTTCAGCGGCTTATCAATTGTGGGAGGTATAGTCATGTTTCGTTTTGTAGTAGAGGATGCCAAAAAATTCAAGTCCGCAGTTGACTCAGTGGTGAACCTCATAGATGAGGGCACCCTTGAGATTGCATCTGAGGGAATTTCCCTGAAAGCCATGGACCCCTCCCAGATTTCCATGGTTTGCTTCTCAATGCCTAAATCCGCCTTTGTTGAATATGAGGCCGCTGACCCGGACAGGGTTGGAATTAATTTTGACAATTTCTCAAAAATACTTGCGCGCTCCCGCTCGGGCGAGAAGCTTGAGATTTATAGGGAGGAGAACAAGATTATACTTAAATTCTCATCAGGCAAAAAGAGAAGGGCGTTTAAAATTCCGATTTTGGAGATGAGCGCCGGGATTTCACGCGAGCCGAAAGTTGAGGCGGACGTGACGATTAAGATGCTTGGCTCAAACTTGAAGGAGCAGATAAAGGATGCGGCGCTTGTTTCAACGCACGTGAGCCTGAATGCCTCGGCTGAAGGGTTCAGGGTTGACGTGCACGGGGATTCGTCGGATTTGCTTGTGGAGCAGGAGAAGGATTCTGAGGAGCTTATTTCCATGGACGTGAAAAACGACGCCAAGGCAACTTTTCCCCTGCAATATTTGGACGACATTACAAAGGCATGCCCTGAGTCAAGCCCGATTACGCTCAATTTGAAGACAAATGCGCCCGTAAAAATTGAGTATGAGGTTTCGGGCGCAAAGCTGGTTTACTATTTGGCTCCGAGGATTGAGAGCGATTAAATGAATCTTTTAGGACTTGCAATAATCTTTTTTGGCTCTTGGATTGTGGCAACACTTATCTGGAGTATCTGGTTGCAAGGAATAATGGCACCGATTGCAGGAGTTCTTACCGCTGGGATGCTTGTTGGAGCCGTGAGCATAACAATAAAGAGATAATAGGAGGGCTAATGATTCTGCTTCTTAGCAGTACTCTGGGCAACCATATTTTGGGAGTTAAACTCCACAACTTGTTCCCATTGTATTTCCCCGGTTGGGTTGCAGAAATCTGTTATGAACTCAGCGGACAGCCTGTTTATGAGAGCACTTTTCTTTGAAATAAAAGATGTATTTAGTTCTTTTGCCTTGTGCCCGAGAGGTTTGACAATTTTTTTGTAAAACTCCGGATCCCCACTTATCATGTGCCAGAAAGACTGACCACAAATTTGAGTTATGGAACCCTTTTTTATAGTGGTTTTTGTCTTCCCGTAGGAAACCCCGAGAATACAATCCACATGTTTGACATGCTTGGACTGTTTTAAGACCTTGGATGCCCGCTTGAAATTATTTTCAAGATCACTCCACTGACCAGAGTTGCCCCAATTCACACCGGATTTTATTGACACGAGATAATGAGTCCCTCTGATGGCATATTCAAGATCAAGACCGGAAGTTGAAGATTTTTTTGCTCCGAGAGATAAGCCTGCAACAAAGATGGCAAGGTCCTCCAAAAAACCCCCAAATATCTCTTCTTCTGATGAGGAAAGCTGCGCATCCAATAAGGCAGAAACAAGGTCACCGGCAGTTTGGAGATTTTTTGCCCGGTAAAGATAGGGATTTTTGCGTTTGAGCAGATTCTTGAGGTTCGTTTGCTCAAGCTTTCGAAGACGAGCCTCGTGGAACTTTTGTATGTTCTTTTCTACAAACTCTTCCACTTTCGGCATATCGACTTTTTTCATTCACAACCCTCTTTTCGGCGATTTTTTTATATTCTTCAATTATATCAATCATGCAGTATTTGCGATTATTGCGGACGCAGGCAACCGCAGTAGAGCCAGAACCTGCAAACGGGTCCAAAACCAAGTCTCCTTCTTTAGTAAATAAGCGCACGAACCAATCTGGCAAGCCTACAGGAAACGCCGCACTATGCTTTTGATTTGAGCATTCGGTGGCAAGGTGGATAACGTTTGAGGGATACACTTTGTCCCTTCCGACCCAGTTGGAAACATTCTTTCCAAAGCCGCTCCCTACCTGTGAATTATAGCGCAGTATATCGTTTTTTCCAAGATTATTGAGGCGATGATTAGCCCAAGAGCCTATTGGAACCATGACTGCTTCTTGGTACATGTTGAACTTTTTTGATTTGTTGAACTGTAGGCATCGCTCCCAAGAATCCCGAAACCTGTTCGGCCATTTGCCCGGGTGGGTATTGCGCTTGTACCAGATATATTCTTCGGTCCATAGCCAACCCTGCTTCCTCAAGGAGCGGATTAAGTCCAGCACATATGTGTGGCGCTCCCCATTTGAGACTTTTTCCTTTATATTAAGGATGAACGTTCCAGTTGGCTTTAGCACGCGCAGAAATTCTTTTGATTTTGGCAAGAACCAATCCACATAATTGTCCGGAGATATGCCCCCATATGTGTTCTTTCGGCTGTCTGCATATGGCGGAGAGGTAACTATTAAATCAAAGGAGTTGGGGGGAAAACCTTTTAGAACGGAGGTGCAATCCCCTATGAGATAGTCATTGCTAGCAATGCTGTTCTGCCTTGGCATGAGGCTATCTTTTTCTTCAAGATTTATAAAGCGCGATAGTGTGGTGGAGCAGGAATAGAGGTTGGCCTGGTTGGAAATGTTACCCATGGATGACGATTGAACAGGTATATAAAAAGAATTTGGAGGGGTGTTTTCCACTGGAATAGCAGCTAAACCCTCTCAAGGTATTCCCGCGTCTCCCAGTCGGTAACGGTTGTCCTGAACGAGTCCCACTCTTTTGTTTTTGCATGCAGGTATTTTTGCAGCAAATCCTCGCCAAGCACCGAACATATGACAGGGTCCTCTTTGAGCGCCTTGAGCGACTGCCAGAGTGAATGGGGCAGAGTGTCTATTTTTCTCCTCTCAAGCGCTGCCTCGTCAAATTCAAAGACGTTCTCCTCCACGGGCTCGGGGGCGGCCATGTTGTTTTTCATCCCGTCAAGGCCGGCTTTTAGAAGGACTGCGAATGCAAGATACGGGCTTGCGGACGGGTCGGGGCAGCGGATTTCCATGCGAGTGGATTTTTCTTTTCCGGGGCAATAGCGCGGCACGCGAATTAGCGCAGAGCGGTTCTGGTTTGCCCAGCAGATGTAGGTAGCAGCCTCGTATCCGGGCACGAGGCGCTTGTATGAATTTACGGTCGGATTTAATAGGGCGGCCATCGCCTTTACATGCTTCATTTGGCCGCCCAAAAAGGAGTATGCAATTTTGGAGAGCTTGTATTTGTCGGACGAATCATAAAACGCATTTTCCCCGGCAGGGGTGAATAGGGACTGGTGCACGTGCATGCCGTTTCCGTTTACTCCAGTCAACGGCTTTGGCATGAAAGTGGCGTGCAGCCCGTGCTTTGCGGCTATTGCCTTCATTACTATTTTTAGCGTCATGGCACGGTCTGCGGTTGCAAGGGCATCCCCGTATTTGAAGCCTATTTCATGCTGGCCGGGGGCAACTTCATGGTGTGAGACTTCCACGTCAAGCCCCATTTTCTGAAGGGTTGAAATTATCTCGCGGCGCACTTCAAAACCAAGGTCAAGGACCAAATCAAAATACTGGCCCCTATCATGAGGCTCTATTTTTTTGTCTGCGGAAGTTTTGATGGTGCCGTTTTCTTTTTTGAACAAAAAGAATTCAAGCTCCGGGCCGGTGTTGTAGATGTAGCCCGCATCTTTTGCCTCGGCGAGGACTTTTTTGAGGACATAGCGCGGGTCCCCGCCAAAGGGCTTTCCGTCGGGCATATGAACATCGCAGATTATGCGGGCGGTTGAGCCGTTCTCGTCAGACATCCAGGGAATTTGAGAGTAGGTGGATAAATCCGGGATAAGCAGCATGTCCGATTCGTATATGCGCGTGAAGCCCTCGACCGAGGAGCCGTCAAACCATACGCCCGACTCAAGGGCATCGGCAAGTTTTGTGGAGGGAATGGTTACGGCCTTTGCCATGCCCTGCATATCTGAAAACTGCAAATTTACAAGAGTAACGTTCTCGTCTTTTGCGCGTTTTAGTATTTCCCCTTTTCCAATGCTATCCATATTCGCACCCCGAAATATGCAGATTAACCCTCAACTGCGTGGCCGCCCGCAGGGTTCATCCCGTCCAGCCAGCCGTTTTTTGAACAGATGTTGCGCCCATCCCCAAGAGGGTGTTTGGCAAACGGGCAGGTGTCAAAAGAGCACACTATCCTGCTGCGCCCCCAAAACGGTTCGAAAAACGCCTCCCGGGCTGATACCCGGCTTTCTGGGTCGCACGATGCAAAATCAATTTTCTTGCCTCTTTGCTGGTTTAATATTTTCGCAGGCATTTTCAAACCCCCCAAATTTCTTTGGAATTAACAGGTATTTAAAAAATAGCCCGAAATTGGATAACGAATGTTTTTTATTTTACAGATTAATGAACATTTATTAATTTCTTTTGCAAGAATTGCTCATGGAATGAACGGATGTTCAGGTGTTTGCATGGAAATAACCGAAGTGGACAGGAGAATATTGAATGAATTGCAGCAAGACGGCAAGGCGTCTTTTCGCGAGATTGCAAAGAAGGCAAAATGCTCTGCGGTTACCGCGATGAAAAAGATACACAACATGGAGAAAGAGGGCATAATCAGGAGATATTCGGCGGTGCTTGATTATGAGAAGCTCGGCTTTGACGTATCAATTATACTGGACGTGAGAGTGTCAAAGGGGAAGCTGTTCAACGTTGAGAAGAAGATTTCGGCGCACCCAAACGTGATGCTCGTTTATGACAATACGGGGCAATTTGACGTAACTGTTGTGGCAAGGTTTCACACGCGCGCCGCTATGGACAATTTTCTAAAAAGGCTGCAAGGATATGATTTTGTTGAAAGGACTGAAACAAGGCTCATACTAAATACGATGAAAGAGGGCGGGATAGAAGTATAAACAACGGCTGGTTGTGGCAGAAGATAAAAAAAGAAAATATGGGAAGCCCCTACTTCTTCTGCATGGCTTCCGTGAGCTTCTTTCTGAAGGCCTCTATTTCCGAGGCAACCTGCCCGTGCCCCTGGTTTTTCAGCTCGTGCATTTTTATAGAATGGTCCGCGCAGATTTGCGCAAGCTCGTCCATATGCTTGCCCATTTTGGCCTCATATGCCTTCTTTATCTTTTCCTTCATGAGGCACTCCCAAGACCTGTCTGCTAACGCCCTCATTCCATAAGACATATCACAGTAGCCATTGTGCCCGCCTTTTGGCCCGCAGGACGAATCGGAGCAGCATGAAGAATCATTTCCGCCGCAGCCGGCTTTCTCCTGGCAGCATTCGCCCATTTCATATTTTTCCGAACAACATCCATCTCCCATTTTAACACCTCTAAAGAGTTTGCCACATAAAACTAGTGGCATAGATATAGCTGCCGCTTTGGTTTATAATGAAATGCCCAAATCCTGCGGTTGTCTTATCCCAAATTAATGTCCTCCCGGTAACTAAAAACATGAAAATACTTGAACCTTGGCAGGTTACCGAGATA
>JAZDKV010000034.1:0-10006 GCA_043802645.1 Microcaldota archaeon
AATTATTTCTCATATCAATTTTTTTAGCTTATTTTATAACCGGCATATTTATTTCCGGCAAAGCAATGGAGGCGGGGATGAGCCCGGAATCCTTTTGCGGGCTCAAATCAATTTCCCCAATCTGCGGAGTGCCGTTAGATATCTCATTCACAAGAATCTTTGAGTCGGAGAATGTGTAGAGTGCGTCCCCTATGTACAAGCTCCTCCTTACAGTGCCCTGCGACCACCAGCCGCCCCAGAAATTCTCCTGCGAGCCGTGCTTTATAGCCCCGTACTGGTCAAGGCCATCCGAGGTTATTTCGAGGGCAACCGCGCCGTCCCAAGTGCTTACCTTGTCTGAAAATACTCCGCTGTCCCTCTTTACGACTTTTAGGGGCAGCACCATCAAATCCCTGCCCTCATCAAGCAGGAATGCCTTGTGGTCGTACAATACGGCAGAGTCCGAGCCGGAGTCTCCAAACTCCATGCTGTCTATGACTTTGGGATTTGCCGGGTCGGAGACGTTGAAGAGGGCTACTTTTATCCCTCCGGTGCTTGTGCCTCCCCACTCATTTTGCTCCGTCTGCTTTCCCACTCCTATTATTACGTCCTTTGAGTAGGGGTGCAAATAGCTTGAGTAGCCAGGCAGCTTTAGCTCGCCCAAGACTTTGGGGTTTTTGGCATCCGAGAGGTCTATTGCAAAGAACGGGTCAACCTGCTTGTAAGTTACGAGGTAGAGCCTGTCTTGCATGAACCTTGCGGAGTAAATCTGCTCGTCTTTTGCAATCTGCTCAAGCGAGCCTATGGTTTTCATGCCTGAATCAAGCACATAGACATTGTTGTATTCCACCTGTTTCTGCGCCCAAACATTGACCGTTGTGGCAACGCGCAAATTCCCGTTGTACTCGTCCATGGAAAACTGGTTTAGAAGGCTGCCGTGCACGGCCCCCTGCGCAACGAAATTTATCTCCCCGTTATTTACGGAGAATTTGTATATGTTCGTGCTTGTCTGGTCTATTTGTTTTTTAGCGTCGTATTCCGCCAAAGCATCCTCAATATTTTGCAGGAGCTCTTTTCTCTGCTTTGTTATACTGCCTTCAAATATGCCTGAATCAAGGGCGGGTGCAAAATACTCTTTTAGCGCATCTGAAATCTGCTCCCACTGCCCTGCCTCATCAAGGGAAGATGATTCTATTCCCTTGATTTTATCCGAGAGCTCGCTTGGAAGCATGGGCAGAATAACGCCGTCAAAGCGCTCTTTGCCATACTGCACGCCGCCGTAGCACCATCTGCACCAGCCATAATTTTTCTGGTATGCAATGTACATGTTATCCTCGCTCATCATGAGCGTGCTTGAGTAGCCCATGAGGTATGATTTTGAGTCAACCATCTTCTTTGATGAGAGGTCGTATGAGGTTATGGTGTTGAATACATACTGGTCCTGCGGGTTGTCAAAATAGTAAATGTCCGGGCTGTAGGCTTTTGCCCCGTCATATAATATTGGCGGATAAACTTCGCCCCCTGCATATTCCTGCGAGACGAAATAAACCGTATTCCCAACCATGCGCGACTGGTAATAATTTCCAAGGACAGTGAGGTTTGAAACAAGCTTTGGGTTTGAGGGGTCGTTTATGTCAAAGACAAAAAGGCCGGTATAATCCCTGTAATTTTGCTGCGGGACTATATCATACTGCTGGAAATAAATCTCCTGCTTCGGGACGCTTGCAAAAATCGCAAGGGTGCCGTTGTTTACAAACATCTCCTGCGCCTGCGGAGAGGAGTAATCCTGCGAGTTTTGCGAGAATATTTCTTTCTCAAATATTACATGGGCATTCTTTGAATCCCTTGCATCGACTATGACAAGTTTTGAGCCGCTTATGAGGTATATGTAATTTCCGTCTGTTTTTACAAAATCTGCCTCATCCACTCCTGCAACCTGAACGTTTGTCTGCGAATAATCAGCCGTTGAGCCGGCCGACGCTTTTTCGCCCTGCACGGCTCCCGCAATCATATTAATCCCCGTATCAAGCGCGGGCATAGGGGCGTATGTGCGAATGCCGCTGTTTGCCCCATTCATAGTGTTGTCTGCCAAATATTGTTTTAGCTCGCCAATATTTGCAAATTTTTTGGGGGCCTCCTGCGAATTTACAATCGGCTGCACCGGGGTTATTGTGCCAAGTGAAGAATTCTGCGAGTCCGTGCCGTTTGGGATAATCTTGTCCAAGCCCGTTTGCTGAACGCATCCTGCGAGCAGCACAAGCGAGAGGGCAAGAGCCAGAAGCATTTGTTTCATAATAAACACCTAAATTAAACTCTGCGGGCTTTAATTTAAAGGGAGCTATTTTTGTTCGGTAGAAGGGGCCCATTGCCAACACCCGCTTGCCCCTCTCTACACCCCCAAGTTAAAACACAGTTTCCATCGCATTTGCAGCTCCCAAAAGAATTTGCTCGCTGCAAATGCTCCATTAGCATAAAAGAAGGGGCCCATTGCCAACACCCGCTTGCCCCTCTCTACACCCCCAAGTTAAAACACAGTTTCCATCGCATTTGCAGCCCAAAAATCGCTTGCGCAACGTTATTAATCTCCCTCTGAAAAGTCCCGATATGCAATACAAGGCCCAGCCGGATGCGCAATCCGGGGACAACCGGCAGACTATAAAATCCAGGCAAATTCTTGGCTCAAATATAACTCTTAGCGGCTCTGCCATAGAGCAAAAAATTGAAAATATAATTTCAATCTCTTCCAAGCCAAACAGCCGCACGGACAAAAAGCTTGAGGCACTCATTTGCGATTACGAAAATTCTGATGCCGGCATGAGAGGCAAAATTTCCATCTTATCCAAAGTTGCCCAGTACTGCTCAAGCAAGCACTTGGCCCTAAGCGCAAAAAAAAGCGAGGATGCGCTGATTGGGCAAATATGTTTTCTCTCGCAAGAGGACTCAAGCAACTCAAGCGAGCAGAAACTGGAAATTCTTGAGGGAATTCCAAAAAACGTAGCCAAGAACAAAGAAATTGCCTCTGCAATACACAAAGCCGAGCAGGAACAGAATTCGTATACACTAAACATGCAAACACAGAAAAGAATTGGCGAGGGCAAAAAAAGAATTTCAAATTTCTACTCATCTTTTGGCAACGAGCTTGATGCGGACGAATATGAAATCATAATCCAGAGCCGGCTTCATCCGGAACAGTATTCAAATCTTTTCTCGGACTTGAGCGGCTTCTCAAAGGAGGATTTTGGGGTTTTCAAAACTAGTGCGGATGCAACAAACGCGGGCTATCCATCTCTTTACAACGTGCCAAAGGGGTATTCGCAATTTTCTGATAAAAACATTGAAGATGCACTGTCGAAATTTTCCGGGCAGGCGGAAAAAGAGAAATATTTGCAGCAGATGCTCCAGAAATTGGGAGATAGCGAGCCAGCCCTGCGAGGAAAAAGGGGCTCCCAATATTTATCCGGAGAGCGGAATTTGAATGAGGATTCAAATGAGGAGGCGCGGCGCAACCTCGGTGCATGGCTTCTTGGCGTGAGGATGAGCGCAAGGCAGTTGCTTGGGCAGGTGCAGGATGAGGACGTGCGCGCAGTTCTAAAAAGAGTAATCTCGGATGCGGACATGCTTGAGGAGGCGGTGCGCACAAACTGGAACAACGTAAAATCGGGCGAATTCATCTCGCAGGCAGAAGGCATATTCAAAAAATACAACAAGGCGATGGAAGAGAATTACTGGAACAACTACCAGCCGACTTTCTTCGGCTTTTTTTCAGAGTCGCCTATCACGAACAAATTCTGGGCGCCCGCCTCAAAATTTGTTGAGCGCTATTCTCCGGAGCTGGAGCTTGTAGGGCTTGGGGTTATCTCATTTTTGCAGCCTGAAATCGGCTCCGCCCTTTTCTTCGGCATGGGCACGCGCCAAATAGATGAGGGGATAAAAAACGGCAATGCTAATCAGGCGATTATGGGAGCTCTTATGTGCGTGCCGGGGGCAGGGCGGGTCGTTAGCTCTTTTGCAAAAGGCAGCAAACTCGTGAAAGGCATTGTAAAAGTTGCCGACATTGGCGCCTCTTCCGGGATTATGGGCAGCATGTCGTATGAAATCTGGCAGACTGCCCGCCTTGCCGGAATGACTTACTGGAGCTTTGCGGATTTTATGAAAATCGGGGCGGACGCGGGCATGATGTTTGGGCTGCCTCTAGCAAGCAAAACATTTGGGCGCGCTGGGAAACTGGGGCGCGCGCAAAAAGTTTCGGTGGAAACTTCAGGAGAAAAAACTCCCGCAGAAGCAACAGAAAAAACAGGAGTACAAGCAGAAATTTCAGAAGCTGTGGCAGCGGAGCAGAAGAAGCCTAAAAAAATAATCGACGATTTTGGAAAAATTATAGATGGGGATAAACTGCTCAAAGATGAAACCGTAGGCGGGGCTGCTGCCAAAGTAGAAGAGAATATCTCGGCCTTGCCGCAAACGAACGAGCCGGGCATTTCAAACGTACCCCCTCTCATGCAATGGCCAAGGCTTGGCAATGCACCCGAATTGGGCGAATCTGCATTTTTGGACGTGCCATACCAAGTCCAGCATATAAATGAAATTCTGGGGGGAACTTACAAGAATTATTCTCCGCTAAAAGGAAAATTCATGCTTGATTTGGGGGCCGGGAGCACCGAAGGAAAATATCAGCCTCTTGCCTGCAATGCACTCTATGAAGCGGGAGCAGTAGTTGTAGGTGTAGATATCGGGACTATGGAAAATACTCCCTATCTTGCCTTTGGAGGGGCGGATTTGTCAAAGCCCGGGGCGCTGAATGCGCTGCCTTCGGGGAGTTTTGACGTAATAAACATGAGGCTGCTTCTCGGAGTGGAGGACCCGGTCTCACTTGCCCCAGCACTTAGGCAGATGGCCAACGAGGCCATGGCTCGCGGGGAGGCAGACCCAATTCCCATCATGAAAAAAGAGATGTTCTCGCAGGCAGAACGCCTTCTAAAAGAGGGCGGCTATTTCATAGCGGACGAGAGCGTATACCAGAAGGCTGGCGGGAAGCTGCAAAGGCTTGGCACTCTTGAGAAGGTGAGGGGGGAGAACCGCGGAAAAATATTAAGCAGAACTCAGAAGCTCCAAAAACCAGAAAAAATAGTTCCTTTGAAAAAAAGATACCTTCAGAATGGAGAAGTGGCCAGCCCTGAGCAGGTATCTGCAAGTTTCGGAATCAAAGAATATGCCCTCAGTAATTCCGTCAGATTATGGACGGGCATGGGCCCCGAGCAGGTGCAATTCATTTCGGAGGGCGGTTCTGACTTTGTATTCGCAGTCCGCACTTCCCCGCAGCTCGGTCCAACTCAAATTCTTGGCCATATGAAACTCACCAATAAAATACGCATTGGGGGCAAATTTATAACAAACGTTATGCGCGCTTGGGGTTATAACATGGTTTGCGAAATGAAATATCAGCCATCAATCTCTCTCTTAAGCCATGTTCCCGGAACAAACATCATAGAGGCTCTTCGCACTCATTCCGTCATAGATAAAACTGGGAATATCAAAGCCCTGAACGAGGAAGCCTTAAGCTATGAATTAGGGCGAAATGCCCGCACGGCCGTCACTCTTGCTTTGGCTGACGGGCATGGCTCTAACCTGCGTATTTGGGGGGATAATCTTGTGGAGCGCATCGATATGGCCAAAGCGCTGACCCAACTCAAGCGCAAGGATATTCTGGGCATGTTCTCGGGGTTTGATTTAAAGAACGACCCTCAAGGAACCAGATACTCAATAAAGGACATGCTCAACAAAGAGGGCAATACCCGAATGTTCTTTAATGGGTTTATTGACCAGAGCATTATAGAGAATCAGAATCCTAAAGCGGCCGATAATGCCTTTCTGGATAACCTGATAGAAAGCCAAGGCAAAAAAGATCCGAGCAACTTTGCTCCCCAAGAGATTGAGAAAATTTCAAAAGCTCTTCCCGGCATCCGGGAGAGGGCTGGCATGAATTGGCAAGACAGCTGGGGAGAGATACTCACAATATATAGAACGATTACCGAACAGACGAACAGATTGAATCTCCCCCAAAAGCTATTTGAGTTTGATCCATATCTTCTTCAACACCGCTAAACTTCGGGAGTATCGGCCACAAGAAGGGCAAAATAATTCATGTCCAACTGCACCTGGGCTGCAAAAAATTCTATCTGGGTGGCATATGGCCGAAACTGGGCTAGCGGGCCTCTCAGCCTCTTCTGCAAGAGGGTAGGGATTTGGCATATGAAATCCATTCCTCCCGCAAGGCAACCAAAAGCGAAGGCAGCCATGGCACGCTTGTCCTCCCCAGCCTTGCGGCTCCATGCAGAGTCCTCTGAATTCATAAGAAAATCAAAGAAGGCATCCAGGCATGGCTCAAAATTCTTGTACGAATTAGGGCCCGCAGCACTCTTTTCCCATCTGGAGTTGAATTTATTGTCCGAACTGAAACGATGCCATAAAATTAGAGCGGTATAAGCCTCTTTTGGAAGGATAAGTTCCGTGCCTCTCAGTTCCAAATATGGCTTATCCGACAGCCCTACTTTGGAAATTCCATGGATTCTGGCTATATCTATAAAAGAATTCCAAGCCGTTCTATACTTTTCCTTATGCTGCAATGAGGATGCACGCTCCGGTTGTGCCGTTTTCTCAAAAGACCAAGGGCATTCAATCCTCTTTGATGCAACCGCATACTCAACCATCAGCTCGGACGGGGGTTTGATTCCATCCACCATACTCATGAGCCTAAGGGTTGAACCTGCAGCGCTCAGGTCTGTGATGGCACGGGTGCAGTCTATCTTTCTCATGATAAAATATTTATCAAAGTGGTTAATAAGCTTGCAGAAAGCCGCACGCCTTCAAAAACTGCTTGGTATATTGAATTATACACTATGATAACGCAACAAACAATCCATGTGCTTCTTACCGGGCGAAATCCCGTGTGGATTCCCGCGGCATTTCTGGAAATAAAAGACTCGCTTTCGCCTATAAAAAAAATATCGGCAGTTCAATGGCCAAGCAATCTCCTGAATTTTAGCTCTCCCCCGTCTTCATCGCAGGAAGTGGAAAGCAGGGCTTTGCAGCTCTTGAGCCCGGGCAAGTCCATGGGGCTGCTGCTGGAAGCATTTGGCATCAGCAGCATTGAAATCCGCGAGGGGCAGGCATCTTTTTCAAAAGAAGAGGGCAGCCTGCGTTTGCCAAAGCAAGGCCTGCTTGGCTTAGCTTTTATGGCCTCTAATTTCGGGGATTTATCCAAGCGCGTATGCCCCTCTTTGATTGGCACGCTAAGCAATGCAGATGAAGCCCCGGCCAGCTGGTCGGCAAAAGAGGGGGTGTTTTCCCTTCTTCTTCATGTGGCCCACCACGGGATAGATGGCCTTCTGCAGGATTTGACCATTTCTCCCGAAGGGGCAAAATGGCTGCGCCAGAGGGCGTTATCGGCTTCCGGCGTTATTATAGAGCTTTATCCCCTTCAGCTTGAAGCATACAAGTTGATTTACGGGGGCGGGAAAGAAGCATAAACCGATATTCTACGAATGCGGCTCTGAGGAAATTACAACCTGCGAATTTTCATACCATAAAAATGCGCTCTTTCCAAAAGGCGCAGCCGCGCGCACATCCACCTTGCACAGAGCCGGCCGGCTTGAGGCCTGCCCCCCGTAAAAAACCGTAATGTTCTTGTTGCCGGAGCTTACTGCCTCCCCCTTCCGGCTTAATGGAATAACGCGCGCATTCCCCTCCCCCAAAGAGCAAATCTCATCCGCAGAATTTGCAAGCTGCTGCGCGTCATTTTGCAGCCCAAGCGCAATTTGCGCCCCCTCCTGCGCCGTGGAAAGCTTGTTTATCGCCAGCGCGGCTATTAGAAGAAGGCTTAGGCCAACCGCCGCCACAAGAAGGGCCTCAAGGGTTATTTGCGCCCTCATGTATATCAGTTGCAATGCCCTGCCGCAATGTTGCACCCGTTGTTAAATCTCGCCCTTTCGCACTGGGAGTCATCCGAGCAATAAACATCCTCCGGCTTTAGCTGTGTCTGGTCCACTACCATTTGTGTCTTCTCATCAACCGCCTTTGATACGTCCTTTGTGCTCTTTGTCATTTGCACAAAAACCAGAAGCGCAAGCCCCAGTATTATGGCAAGCACAATGAGCATTTCCGCAGACAATTGCCCCTTCATTTTACCACCGAGGTTATTATCCATAGCTTAGATTTAAAAGTATCTTGAATGTAGGTTGAGCATGCGCTGCGGCAGACGGGGCTTTGTATTCTCGCTTGACTCATTTGTGGCTTTCTCACTCATACTCATAGCCCTGCAATCCATAGTCGTGGTTTCCTCCGCCCCGTCGGGGTACTACCACAGCCTCGCGCAGGCAAATTTCCTAGCGCAGGACACCCTGCAGGTCCTCTCAAACGTAAAATACAACAACGGGCAGGGAGGCCTTTTCGGGGACGCGGCGGCAGCCGGGCTAAACTCCCAGCCAAGGGCGGCAGAGAAGCTAATCCTTGCCACAAACGATTTGATTCCCCAGCCATACTCGTATGCATACGACTACTACAGTTTTGAGGACGAGAAATGGCACATGATTTACAACGCCTCAAAAGAGGAGTGCAACCCAGCATACGAGGCAAACAAAAACGCCATAGACATAGGGCACGCATACCGCTTTTGCAACGTGACTTTCCACCGCGTGGAGGCAGCCTCCTCAATGTTTGTCGGGGTATACCAGGACCCGATTGAGCGCGCCGACTCCCCCTACTGCAACGTCGCATGCTCCGGATACGTTCCGGGAAGCGGATATTCAAGCAACGAAGCATGCACCAAAGTGCCCTGCAATGTGCAGCCTGCAAGCACTTTTGACGCCGGGGATTTCAGGCTGGGAATGATAAGATTGAGGGTGTGGGGATGAACAGGCGGGGATTTTTCTTCACGGTCATGGCGTTGATTCTTCTCTCCTTTATTTTCATCTCCGTGCAGCTCTGGGCACAGACAACACAGGCTCAGGAGCAGAGGTATGCCCAGAGGTTTGGCACGTATGCGATGCAGGATGCGATATCCATGGCATCCGAGCAAAGCCTCGCAGATTTTGTAAATGCCTCCATGGTGCACGCGGTGGACAAATTTGCCACTTCCCTTGAGAACAACCCGACCATTTACCTGCATGCCGTATATGACACGCGGGACAAGGCATCAAACGACCCGAACAGCTACCCGAATGACCCCGAAGGCATTTACTACCTGAACAAGAGCATATACGAGCTCATGGTCTATGGAAACACTTCCGGCTACCTTACAAACGCACAAAATTCATGGCCCCCGAGCAAGTATTTCTACGACTACACTACCGCCCCCGCCGTGGGCGGGAGCAGCATGTCTGTTCGCAAGAACCTTACCTACGAGCAGGATGAGATGCGCTATACCCTCGGCTATTATTTCAGCACTACCGGCAAGGCGGCGCAGATTATAGGCTACAACATCTCATGGGGCAAGCCAAAAAATTTCACCCTCAACCAGACTGATGCTTGGACAATGCATGTGCACCTTGAAGTTCCAGTAAATTTCTCAGACTCGCAAGGGCGGCTGCAAACGAGCAAAAACGTCTCGGTGGACGCCTCCTTTGACATAGACGGGCTTAGCGACCCGTACCTTGCGCGCGCAAACCTTGAGTATAACCGCGAGATAGGCGTGCCTTTATCAGATATTTTTGACCCCTATACCCTGCCTCACCGCAATATATACCACATACCAGAATACGAAGAGCGCGCGGACGCGCAGGCGCAGGCGCTAAAGGACGGGAGCGAAGGCTTGGGCTGGTTTTTCGGCCCCGCAGTGCAGGCCAGCCAGCTGCCCCTTTTCTCAAAAGACAATTATCGCTTTAACAGCTCAAAGATTTCAAGCTACATTTTAGTTACAAGCAGCGCAGCCCTCGCAAAGGAATGGTCCGGCTCATTCGGGGCCATAATGCTTGTGCGCCCCGCAACAGAGTGGGAGACCGTGCGCACCATAAATGTTTATCAAAACGGGCCG
>JAZDKV010000035.1:0-2895 GCA_043802645.1 Microcaldota archaeon
TCTTGGGTTTTTGCGCCCGGGGTTTTTAGTTCGGAGGATTTTTTGCCAGTAATTTTGGTTTCGGCGGATTTTGATTCGGTTGCGATTGTTTCTGGGGATTTTGTTTCTGCAATCTTTGTGCCGAAGATTTTTGGGGCTGCAAAGCCTGCGAGGCGATAGAGGATGTCAAAGGAAATTATTGCTCCGAGGTAAATTGGCTCTGCAGAGTGTATTAGAATAAAGAGGGCGGCTGCGGGAGTGGCAAGGCGGTTTTCAAAAAATTGCGCAAGAATTTTCGGGCGTTTGAGCGAAAGCTCGTCAAATAGGCCGCACACAAGAAAGAGGGAGAAAATATATGGGTCAAAATAGGAGAGCCCGGCAAAAATTATGATTGCTGAAAATGCGCCAAAGCCTGCCAGATGGATGCCGTCCAATTTTTTGGCGAGGGCGTTTGCAATGGCAAGGGCAAGAAAGAGGGAGGCGAGCGGAGTGAAGGCGCTCAAGATGCCCAGAATTGCCCCGTAAAGTATTGCCGCTATAAGTGCTACGCCGGGGGCGATGTTTAGCCTCTTGTCCTGATAATCGTCGGCAAGCTTTGCAAGCGCGCCTGCTATGGCGCTTGCAGCCAGGAATTGAAAGAGGGAGAGATAGCCCTGCATGGAAGAAGAATGCCTCTAAAGATTGAAAAAAGGAAAGGTTAGGACGAGCGCAGGGCCCTGAGAAGGGCTACGCGCACTGTTTTGCTGTTTATTGCAAGGCTTTCAAGCTTCTTTGCCGCAGAGGATTTTTTTATAAAGTCAAGCCACGGGGAAAAATGCTTTCCGTTTGCATGGTAGAGGACTGCATCAAGAGGCGCGGTTTTAATCAGCTGGATAAGCTCCTCTAAATTTTTGGCCCTACCAACGACTTGCCCGCCCGGCATTTTGAAAACGAATTCTCTGCCTAAAGGTGCGTCTGCCATTTGGATCACCATGAAATGGCACGAGGGCAATGGTTTTAAATCTATTTGCTTTTTTTGGCTTCCAGCTCTTTGGCGCACGAGGCAAGCCCCTGGGCCAAATCCTCGGATGAGAAGTGGGTTCCCATGCTCTTTGAGAGGCAGTCTGCTGCATAGCCGTTTAGGTAGCTTGCGGCGCAGGCTGCCTTGTATGGAGTGGTGCCGGATGAGATGAGGGCGGCTGCAAGGCCTGCCAAGACGTCTCCGGTGCCGCCTTTGGTCATTCCGGCATTTCCGGTCTTGTTTAGTTTTGTGCGCACAGGGGAGGCTATGCAGTCGGTTGGGCCTTTTAGAAGAATCGTGCAATTGTGCTTTTTTGCCATGGCTTTTGCATTTTGCTCGGTTGGCTCCAATTTGAAGAGGGACTCAAATTCCCCTTTGTGCGGGGTGAGAAGGGCGTTTTTGTGCAGGGAGGATAAGTTTAGAAGGCGCAGGGCCGTGGCATCTATGACTATTGGCTTTTTTGTTTTGAGCATCTTCTCAAGAAGCATTTTGTTCTGTGGGTTTTGCTCCCAGCCGGGGCCTGCAAGAAAGGCGTCTATTGACTGGAAGAATTGGGAGATTGTCCTCGGTGTGAGCACTATTATGTTTGGGGTTTGCAATTTGAGAGGGGCAAGAAGAGCGTCATTTGTTTCGTGGGTGTAAACATAGACTAAGTCGCAGAATCTTACGGCGGCTTTGATTGCAAGCACGAGAGCGCCGTGATACGTTTTTGAGCCTGCGAGGATGAGGAGGCGGCCGTTCTGCCCCTTGTGGGAGCTCTTTGAGGGCTTTTTTACCAAGAGCCAGTCTTGCTTTGTGCACAGGGGCATGGATGGTTTATGCTGGGAGGATTGAAATATATTTGCCTAAATTCAAGTTTGATGTGGACTTTTCGGGGAGAAATTGTTTGATTGTGAAGTATATATAGTTTATAATTAAACAAATGGGCTTGATGGGACTAGGGATAGCTGAATGGGAGTATAATTTGTATAAATAGAAAAATGAGAGCATATAGGCTAAATGGGGTTGTAGGAAGTTGTTGTGATGGTAATGGGCTGTAAGAAGGATTTTAGAAGGGTTGTATTTTTGATTCGGGATGGAATCTATGGCTTTATGTGGCTAAAAACAAGCGTTCTGATTATAGGCATAGGAATAAATTAGTATAATTTGTATAGATAGTAAAATTAGTATATTTGGAGAGATTCGTTTAACTTCGCCATTGCCTCATGAGCTGCTTCGGCGTATTTTGCGGGGGAATTGGATTTGAGGTAGGCGTAGGAGATTGAGGAGGAGGCGTTGATACGGGCGAGGGGAAGGAGGTTTGGGCAGTTTTTGAGTATTGCAACCACTTCTGCCGCAGAGCCGCCTTGTGAGCCCACACCGGGGATTAGAAGGGGAGTTTTGGTTGAGGCGGGCAGCTGGGCGAGAATAATTGAGAGGTCCTGCGGGCTTGTAGCACCTACTACAAAGCCCATCTTTGGATGCCACTGAATGCCCTTTGTGAGTATTTGAGAGTAGAGGGGGGAGGAGATGGGCTGGGTTAGAAAATCATTTGCACCCTCATTTGAGGTGCGGCAGAGAAGGTATGCGCCCCGGCCATTTGGGAAATACTCAAGATAGGGGGAAATTGAATCCCTGCCCATTAGGGGGGAAAGAGTGAGGGCATGGGCATTGAAAAATTCGTAGCCTTCTTTTGCATAAGCTTTTGCGGTGCTTGAAATGTCCCCTCTTTTTACGTCAAGGATTATGGTGTATTTGGATTTGTATTTTTGGATTAGAGTGTGGAGGGCTTGGATGCCCTCAAGGCCGTATTGGGCGAAATAGGCGTAATTTGGCTTTAGGGCGCTAAAGGAGCATTTGGGGGCAGAATCTATTATTGAGGAGTAAAACTTGATTATTTTCTCGCCTTTGCCCCCTTTTATGGACTTTGGGAATTT
>JAZDKV010000036.1:0-12602 GCA_043802645.1 Microcaldota archaeon
GGCGCTGACCATAGATTAAAAAGGACGCAGATTGAAATCAAGGCTGTGGTGGAGTGCAAATGAGCGATGAGGAAGACCTGAACAAGCTTGCCATAAAGGCGCAGCTTTTGAGCCGCGAGGGCCAGGTGCTCCAGGGGCAAATAGACATGGTTCAGGGGGCCGTCACGGACCTCAACGCCACTATAGACACGCTCAAGAATATAAAAAAGGCAAAAGAGGGCACCATAGTCCCGGTTGGTTCGGGCGCATATATTTCCTGCAAGGAAGTTGATATTGAAACTATTCTGGTTTCAGTTGGAGCCGGTTTTATACTAAAAAAGAACGTCAAGGATGCCGTGGAAATACTTGAGGGCAGGCGGGTGCAGGCCTCCGACTCGCTTGAGAAGGCGCAAAAGGCGCTTTTGAGCGTAAATGAAAGCCTTCAGGAAATAAATGCACGCGCATCAGTGATAACGGCAAGGATGGAAAATGTTCAGCCAGTTAAAGAATAAGCTGTCTGGTTTTGTAGGCAAGCTCATAGGGCGCAAGGAAGGGCTTGAAGCTAAAGAGCAAAATGAAAAAGAAGAACCCATGGCTTCTCGGGAAGAAATTTTCTCCCCGGCTGCACAAATTGAGGAGCCTAAAGAGGAAATTGCCAAAACACAGAAAGAGCCTGGAGGGCAGTCTGGCAAAGAAGTTGAAAAACCTGAAATGCAAAAAGAAATTGGCGCACCAAAAAATCCGGCCGCACAGATGCAAAAGCCGCAGATTGAAACCAGAAAAGAAACGCTGCCTCAAAAAAATAATCTTGTTTTGAAAAATGGGCGGGACGGGCGCGCCTCAAAAAAAGAAGAGGCAAAAAAATTCAGCATAAAGAAAAAGGCGGTTGATGAGGAGCAGGTGCCTGTTGTTATAGAGGAGAAAATAGAGGCTATTGAAGGAAAAGGGCCCCTGCCGGGCTTGGCAGGCAGGATTGGGAATGAAAAAATTGCGCCTATCTTGGCAGGCGAGGGCGAGAGCATTCATGGCAGGAAAAAAGAGGAGGAAAGGACCGCCCCCCCGCAAAAAGAGGAGAAAAAACAGTCTGTTTTTGGCATAGTGAAGGGGGTATTTTCAAAAAAAGAGGAGGCGGCCCCGGCCTTTGAGAGGGTGGAACAGGGCAAGAAAAAGAAGGGGGAGGCAAAAAAGGATATTGAGATTTCGTCTCCGGCAGCCCAAATCGGGGAAGAGGATTTGCAGAGGCTTGAGCAAAAATCCCTTGATGGAAAAAAGGAGATGAGGGCAAAAGTAGGGCTTGCAAAGAGCATAGGCGGAATTTTCTCGCCGACAATTTCAATTGAGAAGCCGGACGTTGAGGATTTGCTTGATGAGCTTGAGCTCTCGCTCATTGAGGCGGACGTCGGGCTTGAAGTGTCCGACGAGGTGAAAAAGCGCCTTGAGAAAAAGCTCGTGGGCCTCAAAGTCAAAAAATCCGGAATGCAGGACGAGATAAACGGGGCGGTTCGGGAAGTTCTTGAGCAGATAATGAGCCCTCCGGGCGCTTTTGATTTCAATTCGCGGCTTGGGCAGATTCAAAGGCCCGCGAAGATTTTGTTTGTTGGGCCAAACGGGGCCGGAAAAACAACTACGATTGCGAAATTTGCAAAGATGCTCACAGATAAGGGGCTTAGCGTTTGCCTTGCCGCGGCAGACACTTTCAGGGCTGCCGCAATTGAGCAGCTTGAGGAGCATGCCGCCCGCCTGCACGTGCCCATAATAAAGAACAAATACGGCGCGGACCCGGCATCTGTCGCCTTTGACGCGATTAAATATGCAAGGGCGCATGGAATTGACGTGGTGCTCATAGATTCTGCAGGGCGCCAGGACACGAATGCAAACTTGATTGACGAGATGAAAAAGATAGGGAGGGTTGTTTCTCCGGATTTGAAGCTATACGTAGGAGAGAGCATCGGAGGCTCTGCACTCATAGAGCAGATACGCACGTTTCACGAGGCCATAGGAATTGACGGGGCAGTATTGACAAAGATTGACTGCGACGCAAAAGGCGGGACTGCGATTTCCCTCTCATATTCAACCGGAGTGCCCATACTGTTTTTGGGGGTAGGGCAGCAATACGGGGATTTGAAGCCCTTTGATGCCAAAGAAGTTGCGGCGCAGATTTTGAGTTAGAGCTATCGCACCATAAAGTGAATGGCACTAAAAGCGTTTAATATAACAAACCTGTCTTTCTGGCATTTCGGGCGGTGGGATAGAAACTCTTGCGGCAAGGCTTATAATTTGGGCAAATGTGTCTTATGCATGGAGGCAGGCCAGAAGCAAAAAGAAGAGTTCGGGGAATTTGACCCCCTTGGCGCCTCCCCTATGGGTGGAATTGAGAAATTTACCATAAGGCGCGTGGGAAACCCCCTGCTCATGGAGGGTGAGGCGGACGGGCAGCTTGTGAGGGCGCTTTTTTTGGGCATGCACAAAGGCATAGCCGAGAGGATAGCGAAAATATCTGGAACGCGGCGCTCAACTATTGTCTTTGAGCCGCGCTCAATTGCAAGAATATCGCCTACCGGCTCGGTTGAGATGGAGGTTGCCACCGCCCCAAGGTACAAAACGGTCGGGCGGATTGGAGATATGCTCGTAGACGAGATGTTTCGCTCAATGGGGAGCGACTTGGATGCGGTTCTTGAAGTCTTTGACTTGTTTTGGGCAAGGATGGCAAGGCAGGAATTCAAGGCAGATGACCTCATGAGCACCCTTCTTGTGTGCATTGAGGAGAGAAAACCACAGAAGCAAAAGCCGCAGGCTGGCGCGAATTACCCCCGGCCGCAAATATCCGCCCCGCATGAAGAAAAAGCGGCGCGGGGGGAAATTGTTTCCCCGTACATTCCTGCCTTGCAGCCCGTGGCGCAGGAAGTGGAAATAGGGGAGGCGGAAGTTGATTCAAAACAGTTTGGAGAGGGAAATATCGGGATTAAAATCGTTTCAATACGCGAGATGCTGCGCGAATATTTTGAAAAATACCCCCACCGCTACCATGAGGCTATAGAGGCGGTTCTTGGAGGCAGAAACATCCCTCCTTCACAAATTGAGGCTGCAATTGAATCGGAGATAGAGAGGATTGGCGTCTGGGAGTTTGCAACAAGAGTATGGATGCATGTAAGAAAATGGAGCATGAAGGATGCGCTTGAGGGCGGGATAATTGCGCCTATTGACAATAATGAAAAATGGATTTTGTGCCCCAAATGGGAAGGCAGAGGGGCAAAATACAACGTTGCCGCCCTTGCCCACATGATTTCAAGGCATTATGCGGCTGCAAAATAGCATTCTCGGATGCGGCTGCAAAATTGAAGGGGAAGCGTGCCCGCAATTGCGCACTCAAAAATATGCGGCTGCAAAATAATTTTAGCAGGGGGCAAAATATTCGGGGGATAATTGGAAAAACACGCGCACACTTTTTTTATAGAAGGGCGCCCGAATTTATTTCAAAGAGGCATACCGGCTGCTCAATTGAGAAATTCTCAAGCACTTGCGGATGCACCTCGCCTATTATTCCGGCGTCTTTTGAGCCTATGATTATTTTTGCGCACCGGCCCTCAATGAAGCCCTCAATTTGCGCCCCTACAAGCGAGTAGCTTATTGAGAGGGAATCCAGAAGCGCCTTTAGGTCGGAGTGTATTTCTGAAAAGTTTGATTTTGGGTGCGCGCGGGCAAGGCAGAGGCGGTTTTGCTGCACTCTTACTGCCCCCTCAAGTTTTACAACCGGCCCAAGCTCGTACAAATTCTGGGGCATCTGCTGCGATTTGGAATTTGAAAATATCTCTATAAGGTTTGGATAAATGGCGGGGCGCAGCGTGGTAAATTCCTGCGTGAGGGGGTTTTGCACGCGCGCCATAATTTCCGGGCTTATTTGGCAATTTTCAAGGACGCGCTGGTTTGTAAGAATCCAGCTTGAGGCCTCAAAGAAGCCGAGCCCAAGGCAGGCCTCGTGCAGGGATTGAAATGATTCGGATTTTCCGATTGTGCTAACAGGCATCAGCTGCGCTTCAAAATTGTTGTAGCCTATTGAAATTGCCATATCCTCCGCCAAATCCACCGGGTGCAGGATGTCGGCGCGGTATGAGGGGCTTAGAACGATTGCGCCCTCAAGAAAGTGCCCCATTCTTGCAAGGTGCTTTTTTGCATCTTGCAAAGATAAATTTGTGCCAAGAAGGGAATTTGCCTCTTTTAGTTTCAGGGGCGTTTTTTGCATCTTGAAAATATCGCACTCCCGCCCGGATATGCTTATCGTGTGGATTGTGCAGCCGCGGTCTGCAAGGGCAGAGGCAAGAATGCTTGCGGCGCTGAAAACGCTTTCTTTATGGGTCCCGGTGCAGTCTATGAAAATAGATGTGGTCTTCTCGCTAACGCGCGTAAGCTCCCCGTTTATTATTGGGGGGAAGGAGAGGGTTTTGCCGTTTTTATCCGCAATTATCGGGCACTTTTTTCCCACAAGATTGGCATATTTGCGGCCCTTTTCATGCTGCGAGAGTATTTGGGAGCAGTCAAGCTCCCTGCCCATTCCAAGGGGCACGAATTTTATAGAGGTGGGGGAAACCGCCTTGTAAGTAAACGGGGGAGTTATGTTTTTTGCATCATGCAGGCCGATTGCCAGTTTTTTCCTGTTGCGCCCAAGCGTGTCATGCAGCTTCTCCTGCAACTGTATGAGCGAGTCAAGGATTGCAGGCGTGAGCTTTGCATTTGTTGCGTATGCTCCGGCAAAAAAAGGCCTCACGCTTTTTACGGAGGAATCCATTATAACGCCTATTTTTGATTTTTGCGCAGAATATTTTTTTGCGCTGCCGGATGAGTATGAGGCGCAGGAGCGCGCAATTCCCTCAACCGAGAGCCAGTCCGGGCGGTTTGGGGTTATCTCAAGCGAGAGCTCATCCCCCTCTTTTTTCTCAAGGGGGATGCCAATCTCGGTAAGTATCGGCTCAACCTGCGCCGGGCTTATTTTGGAAAGGGCGCACAGCTCTTTCTGGGATACTTTTATGTTGGCCAAGAGTTTCACCGCAATTTGAGCAAATTTTTTACAAGCGCAAAAACATATGCCTTGCCCTGCAAAACAGAGTATTTGCGCCATATTGGTTTATCAGAGAGAATTTTAAACCGGTAGCACCCGCCCTCACGGCGTTCTTCTGTTTGTGGTTTATCGCCTGCGCCATTCATTTTAGACCCTCTTTATGCGCGATTGCTTGCATAGCCTGTCAAGGCTTTCCTCAAGGCGGGCGGGGGTTATTTTGTGCTCTTGGCAGAATTCCTGCACGCAAATCTGCCCGTCGTGGCTTGTAAGCCAGCTTAGCGCAAGGCTATCAAGGGCGCTGTCCGGAATTTTCTCAAGCTCGGACAGCCTGCCCTCAAGTTTTTCAGAGCGTTTTGCCGCCTCAAGAAGGGAGCGCGCATCCTGGTCCTTCTGGGCATAAAGAAAAGCGAGTTTTTCCTCAAGCTCGCGGATTGTTTTGCCCATCTTGGAATTGTCGTGCTCAAGGCTTGCCTGCGCGGGAGTTATGAGCTTCTGCGCATCCGAGAGGGAATTTGAAATATAAGCGCAGAATTGGGGCGAGAGGGACGAGCCGCCGATTGCGCTTAGGGCAAGCAGGGCGATGTGGGCTGCCTGCAAATTCCTAAGGGCGGGGTTTTGGGCGTCCAAGAGAGTATATGTTAGTTCCATGGACCCCTTTTGAAAATGAAGGCAGACGTAGCTGTGCGGGTTTTGGGAAAAATCATATGATTCTATTTTTGTTGCGATAAGCGAGCTTGATTTTTGCTCAAGGGAATTAAAGCCGCAATCGCAGAGGCTTTTTGCCCATTCTTTCGGGGAGCCGTTTAGGCGCATGGAGATTTTTTTGGTTATTTTCCCTGCGCGCGCAAGAGGATGGCGCAGGGTCGCTTGGGGCATTTGCAGCCGGGGAAGGATATTTCCAAGTGTGGGGCTTGCGCCTTCTTCGGGCAGGTGATTTGCGCCTTCTTGCCCCAAGCCCTCGTTTTGCTCACTCATCCCGCACCACCAGATTGAGAATTGATGATGGGGAAACCCCCAGGCGCTCTGCGTCAAGGCGGGAGAAAATTTGCGGCAGAGAGGAATCCGGAACCTGCATGTCGCGCAAAAATGAGAGCACGGAGGCGCGGCTTAATCCGAATGCAAGAAGGGTTGAGGAGAGCCTGTGCACTTCAAGCGAGTGGTCATTCTGCTCAAATTGGGCACACAGCTGGGAGATTTGCGAGCTTGAGAGCCCAAGCCTCCAGAGTTTTTTTCTAAAATCATTTTTTGCTATGCTTAATTTCATGCCGTCCACCACCAATTCAAAATCTCTTTTTGGCTCCTCGCCCTCAATTCTTGAAATTATAAAGGGGCCGTCATACGCCCCGGGATTTTTTAGCGCGAGGCGGCAGAGGGCGCGCCCGACTGGAAATTGCTCCATCTGCGCACACGCGCCATCCGTTAGGTTTAGGGATTGCTGAAGAGAGCGCCGGTGCTCATGGTGCAAAAGCCTAAACGCAAGCAGGGTTGCGCAGTTTGAGAGTATAGTCTTTGAAATGTCCGAGGGGCTTTGGGAGGCCGTTATTAGGCAGAAAGAATATTTTCTTGCCTCCCGCAATATTTGCACCAAATCGGAATTTTCATCCTGCGCGATTTTCCATGCCTCATCAGCCACGATTATTAGGCGGGGGCGGGGAAGTTCCTGCGTGCCGGACGAGCGCATTTTCTCTTTTAGAAATTGCAGGATAATAAGGCCGGCAAGGGAGCGGTGCTCCTCGCTTGGAAGGCTTGAGAGGTTTATGCTTGCAAGGCCGCAGGAGGCAAGTTCGTCGGGATTTATGCTCGTGCGCGCAGAGGTGAACGGGGAGTTTTGAGAGCAGAGCTTCTCAAGGGATAGGATGGCAAGCTCGTTTGCCGGGGGGCTTGCGTTTTTTAGAATATTGTAGGCATCCTGCAAGGTTGGCAGGCGAGAGGCGTTTTTTGGTATCGGCTTATCTGCATTAATTGCAAATTTTTCATACGATTTTTTGAGGGCGTCTTTTATCTGCATCTGGGCGGCAGGGGAATTTGAGAGAGAACAGACTACGCTTATTGCAGAGAGCACGCGCTCAATGTGCGATTTTGGGGTTGGGGCGCCTTTTTCTGCCACGCCCTGCGCAAGGCGGCAGTCAAGCGCGTTTATGCAATTTCCGCCCCGAAAATCAATTATTTTTCCCCCCGTGGCCTCAACCCACGGGGAATATTCGCCAGACCAGTCAAGTATGAGGGCGTTTGCGCCCCAGAGCATGCTTGCGCGAGTAATGAAAGTTTTTATGAAATAGGATTTTCCGCTGCCAGTCATCCCGACTATTGCTATGTGCGGGTTTGCAAGGCGGGATGAATCCCAGAAGACCGGGACGTTTAGCATTGCCGTGCGCCCGAGATATATTGAAGAGCCCGGCTGCCCTGCCAAGTCCTGCCAGCCCGGCTCAGGCGGGCGCAGAAGAAACCTTCTCCGCGCAAGGGAGGAGGAGAGAATTGCCTGAAAAGACATGCTTCCCATATTGGCACCTTAGAAGAGTGAAGAGCTTATCTGCTCTGGCGAGGTCGGCGGAGTGTGCTCCCATGTGGCGCACTGCAGAAGGTCCTCGCCCTGCAAGATTTTTACATCGCTTGCAAGGGTGCTTGAGAGCACGGACTGCGCCTCTTTTGCCTGTGAGCGCACTCTTGAGAGGGCTTCCTCTTTTGTAAGGCCGAACGCGCTTGTCTGCGCATATGCAAGAACCTGCATGGGGGCATCGCCGGATGCAAGGCGCTCAAGTTGTGAGGAATATTGCTGGATTTCCCGCTCAAGGAGGGAGATTTGCGCCGAATCTTTGGATTGGGATTTTCTATGCTCGGCCAGGGAGCGCTTCTCCTCAAGTTTTTGCGTATAATCCGACATGTTTACGGGGCAGGCTATGAGGGAAATTTTGAGCATGTGGCGCAATGATGAGAGGGAGCGCTCAAACATCTCCATGAGGGCGGCCTTCTGCCCATCGCTTTTGAATCCGGTTGAGTCGCGCAGGGTTATTGAGAGAAAAGATGTGGTTGTATAGCCGTGCTCGCCCTGTTTTATCAATGAATCCTGGTTTTGGGATAGCTCAAAGCCGTCGCCTTTTATGCACAAGTTGAATGAGGAGCCAAGAAACGGGGCGAGAAGGTAGCCGAATTTCCACACGATTATTGAGAGCAGAAAAAACGCGGAGCTTGCAAAAACGAGAATCTGGCTTGAGATGTAATAGGCGGCAAAAATAGAAAGGGCGCCTCCGGCAAGGGAGAGCACGACGACGTTTTTGTTGGTTGCAAATTGCATTATATCACGCTTGGCAGGCCTTTCTGCGCGCCTGTTTGCGCCGGGCGGCGGATTTTGCGCTATTGGCATGCACGGGGGTTGGCCCGCCTTTTTTGTGTTGTGTGCGTGCACGGAGGGGCATTTTAGCCCGCCTTTTCTAGCGCAGTTGCGATTCTGCGGAGAGGATTGTGATTATTGTGGAGGGGCTTAAAGTCTTTGCAAGGGATGCGAATTCCTGCGCATTTGCCCGCGTGCCCTCAAGGTAATTGTAGTGGTAGGGGATTGCCACTTTTGGCTTTATTTGGGCAACCGCTTCTGCCGCCTCGTCCGCGTTCATAGTGTATGTGCCGCCGATTGGGAGGATTGCAACGTCGCATTTGTATGAGCCCATCTCAGGGATTAGGTCCGTGTCCCCGGCGATATAGATTTTTACAGGCTCGCGGGCTGAGGGGAAAGTGAATATGTAGCCTGCTCCTGCGCCTTTTGGGTGGAACTCCTTGTTTAAGTTGTATGCGTGCACGGCCTCAATGATGGCGCCGTTTGTTTTGATTGTCTCGCCTATTTTTATTTCCATTCCGGGGAATTTCCCCCCTCTTGAGATTACCTGTGTTTTGGAGCCGTTTATTGACGAGGGGAGGACGCAGTGGTCGGCGTGGGAGTGAGTGTGCAGTATTACGTTGGCAGTTCTCGGATTTTTTGGAAGGACATATGGGTCTATGTAAAACGTTGCGCCGTTGTATTCAAGAAGGACTGACGCGTGCCCGAAGAAGTGGATTTTTACCGGGCCAAAAGAGGTGGTATTCATGGATAGGTTTAGACGTGGGAATATAAGAAGATTTTGGGCAGAATATGCTTCGCCAGATTATCAGAAGATTTTAGGCTTATGCCTCGGAGACCAGCATGTCCCTGCCATTTCGGTCAATGGTTGAGAATTTTCCTTCGGGATAGCTGATTGTTATTGAATCGTGCCCGGGGGAGAAAATAGCGGTCAGCCTCGCAGGCTCTCCGCCTATGCGCGGGAGTTCAAGCTCCGCTTTTGCCATCTCACCATTAAATTTCACGTCTATGTTCCCTGCTGAAGGCAGGTCTATTCTTGAGAGCCGCTCCCGAGTCAGCGGGAAAAGGCCGCGGTTTTCAAGTATAGTGGAGGCCGCATCCAGAGTTTCAGAGAGAATTGCCAGGAAATTGTCATAGCCGTTTTTGTATGCGCTTATCTGCAATGAACCGTGCTCTCCGCCCATTTCCTGATGCGCGGGGGCTTGCTGCACCTGAGAAGGTATGAAATTTTCAAATTCATTTTTGGGCTGTTGCGTTCTCTGCCTCATTTGTGCCGGTGCCATGCAACAGGCACGGAGGCATTTTTTATAAAGCAGACGGCGGGGAGAAAATGAGGGGACGGGGCTGGCTTGCGAACATGGGCGGGCCATAATGGCATTCGTGGATTTTTTGGCCAGGTGGTTCGTGTTGGCAGTTTTGGTTATAAGTAAAAATAAGCAAATAGATTTATGGAAAGCGGCAGCGGAATTTTCCCACAAGCAAGCGCAGGGCAAGTAAGCGAGCCGTGCGCCTCTTGCGGAGTAAAATGCTGCAACAGGTTTGCCGTGCCGATTACGGGGTTTGATTTGGTGCGCCTGATTGAGAAGACCGGGCTGGTGCCTCACGAGTTCTGCCATCTTGCGGATGCAAAAAACATAGAGGCAGCGCCACACTCTTTGGTGTTTATTTTTGTTGATGGGAAGCTTGAGGAGCGCCTGCTAAGCCTTAAGCGCAAGAAAAATATGTATTGCATATTCTCAAACCACTCAAAAGGCTGCGGTGTGTGGGGGGCGCACCCTTTTGTTTGCAGGGCTTATCCGTTTACCACGGATGAGAGGGGGGAGATTAAATACGTGAAGAATTTTGTCTGCCCCAGAAAATGGGAGAAGGGTGAGTACGTTGAGAGGGTTGTGAAAAAAGTGGTTGCGGCGCAGAATCAGGAGATTGCGGAATATAACAAGATTGTGAGGAAATGGAATGCGCAGCACTCAAAAGGCGGAAGCGAGGGGGAATTTTTTGAATTTTTGCTAAAAGAGAGCAGGGCGAGAATGGCGGGCGAATAGAAGGGATGTTTGCAAATTTTTGGCAAACAAGAAATGGATGGAGTTGTGGTGGTTGAACGCTTGCCTGTGGATTTATTTTGCAAATATCTGTATAGTGTCCCCGTCTTGGAGCACATGCGTTAGCCCCACTTTCTGGCCCGGAAATTTGGCGGACGGCCCCCAGACAAGGGCATATTTGAAAAGGGACAAGAGTTCGCGGTGCAATTTCGGGCACGCTTCCGCAATTGTTTCCCCCTCCCTCATCATGAGGGGAATGTCGTCTGCCACCTCGCCTTTTCTTTTTGTATAGACGCGGATAAGCCTTAATTTCTTGAAAATTTCCTCTTTGAGCTCCTCCAACCCCTCCATTTTCTCCGAGCTTACCGGAGAGTAGGGGTATTTTATGTTTTTTAGAAAGTCCGCTTTTACCAGGTCGGTTTTTGTAAGGGCGGACAATGACGGAATGTATTTTCGTGTGCCAAGTATAACATCTATGAGCTCGTCCACGGTTGCATTTTGCCTAATTGTCAGGTCGGCATTGTGTATCCCCTGCTCGTGCAGTATGGCAATTATCATCCTATCGTTGATGTGCGTTTGCTTGGTGGTGTAGTTTATGCTAATTCCGCCGCGCACTTTTTTCTGCAGGTAAATCTTCGGGGGCGATTTGTCAAGGCGTATGCCTATTCCCTCAAGCTCGTTGATTAGCTTTGGGCGGTAATTCGGGTCAAAGACGTCCAAAACCAGAAGAACCAAGTCCGCATTTCTTGCAACGGCTAAAACTTCCTTCCCCCGCCCGCTTCCCTCTTTTGCCCCCGCGATAATTCCGGGCAGGTCAAGAAGCTGTATCTGCGCGCCCTTATAGTGAAGGCTTGCGGGAATGCAGGTAAGAGTGGTAAAGGCGTATGAGGCTATTTTGGATTTTGAGCCGGTGAGGGCATTTAGAAGGGTGGATTTTCCGGTTGATGGCAGGCCGATAAATACGACAGTTGAGTCGCCTGATTTTTTTACGTCAAAGCCGCCGGTATTCCCGCCCCCTTTTTTTGGCGCGGCTATGTCTTTTTTCAGATGGGCTATTTTGGACTTTAGTATGCCGATGTGAAACTCGGTGGCTTTGTTTTTCTGCGTTCGCGCAAGCTCCTCTTCAAGCTCGCGCAGCTTGTCCACTGTGCCCATATAGAATAGTAGGAAAAAGGTTGTTTAAGAATGGGAGTGGGGGTGTTCTTTGCCAAAATTATCGTGCATTTTGCCAAAATTCTTGCGCGTTGTTTGCAAAATACGCCACGCTAAATCAAATCGCGGTATGGGCATAAGCGGAGTGAATCCGACGACCTCATTTTCTATAAAGTGGGATATATTTGCTGCCGCCTCTTCAGGGCGTGTGTTGGTCGTGTCATATATGAAGAGCGGAAGGCAAAACTTCCCGGAGAATAGCTGCGCTAATTTCATCTCGGCATTAAGTTCGCTGCAAACTATGCTAAATTCAAGAATGTCCGTTTCTTCCCCGCGATTAATTCTTCTCTGCAGCACCGTTTCGGGAGTTGCGTTCAAAAGCACCATGCCCTGTACAGAATTGAGGGAGAAGTTTGAAGTTATGCGCACCGGGGCGTATCCGGAATTCTCAAACGGGAGCGCCAGATGGGTGTCTATGATCAGAATAGGGTGTGAGAACGAATCGTGGTGTTCTGCTATCGTGCCAAAAAAAGCGGCATCTATACGCAACCGCTGGGCCGGGGTTAACTGGCTGCCGCGCCCTTTTATCTTTAATTGCGGCTGCACCAGCAATTTCTTGAAAGTGGAGCCGCTTATACAATGTATTTTATTGTTTATTTTCTCCAAACTCGCGCCAACTGTAGTTTTGCCGACTCCGGAAACGCCTACAAATAATATTCTTTTGATTTCGTTGGCCATATGGTTCACGACACACGCGGTGATAATATATGCGCCTTCCGAGAATAAAAAGTTGCCTGAAGCTATTCTTCTTGCGCTTCTGCCCATTGTGAGTCGTCCATTGAGAAGTCGGCGGGCGGCTCAATTAGTTCGCTTGGAGTTTTCAGGCGGGATTTTGCAGGTTGGGGTGAATTTGCCATAGGAGTTCCATCGGCAGGTGTGCGGGATTTTTGCCCATGGCCGGATTTTTGTGCATTTTGCGCCGCCCCTTTTTTCATTCCGGTTTTTATTGCGGTTTGCTCCCAGTCGGCAAGCTCGTGCGCCAGAATTGAAT
>JAZDKV010000037.1:0-7077 GCA_043802645.1 Microcaldota archaeon
ACCGCTAAGCCTTTTTTCCATTTTTTATTTTCAATTTTCGCACTCGCCATCTTTGGCCCGCGCAAGCCCCCCAAAGCAAGACATATAAATGTTTTATGAGTAAAACTTTATCTACATGTACGAGGATTGAATTTTAGTGGACCTTATAAAAATTTTGAAAAACAGGCAGTTCTGGGCTTTTTTTGGAACCGGCCTCATAGTCAGCGTAGCCTATATGGACCCCGGAAACTGGGGCACCTCAATTGCCGCCGGGGCGCAGTTCAATTACGATTTGCTCTGGGTAGTCTGGCTCTCAAGCGCCATGGCAATGCTCTTTCAGTATATCTCCGGTAAAATAGGAATTGCGGGGCACTCCATAGCAGGCCTTGTGGCTGATAACATAAAGAACAAAAAGGCCGTATTTGCATACTGGCTTTTGGCCGAACTCTCAATACTTGCAACCGATTTGGCGGAATTTCTTGGAATAGTGGTCGCCCTAAACCTTCTATTTGGAATTCCAATGGTTTTGGGCACATTCATCGCAATTGCAGATGTGCTTTTGCTGCTCCTGTTTACAAAAGAGCGCTTTAGGGCTCTTGAATACGCCTTCATATTTTTCGTATCGGTAATCGGGCTCTCATACGTTTATGAGCTCTTTATTACCGGCCCGGATTTGGGGCTTATAGCCGTGCATTCCCTGCAGCCGATTCTCTCCGGCCAGACTATCCTCATAGCCGTAGGAATAATAGGCGCAACGGTTATGCCGCACGCGCTGTTTGTGCACTCATGGCTTGACAAGAACAAGATGGGAGAGAACAAGCACCTTGATAAGAAAACAGCGCTTTCATTCCACCTCGTGGACAATGTCGCTTCGCTTTTTGTTGCGGGGCTGATAAATGCGGCAATACTAATTATGGCAGCCGCAGCCTTCTATCATTCGGGCTTTGCGGTGGCAACAATAGATGAGGCATACCAGACCCTCACTCCCCTCTTCGGGGGCATGGCATCAATTGTTTTTGCGGTGGCTTTGTTGTTCGCGGGAATTTCCTCATCCATTACCGGGACCCTGGCCGGCCAGAGCATCATGGAGAGCCTCACGGACTTCAAGGTAAGCCAGACAACCCGCAGGGTAATAACTCGCATAATCAACGTAATCCCGCTTCTCATAGTAATCCTTCTTGGAATAGAGCCGCTTGAAATACTTGTTTACAGCCAGGTAGTTTTGAGCCTTATGATTCCCCTGCCGCTCATACCGCTAATCTATTACAGCTCAAAGAAGGAGATAATGGGCGAGCTTGCAAACCGCAAAATAACTACCTATGTTGCCTCAATATTTGCAATTGTGATTTTGCTTCTCAACGCCTACCTTCTCTATGACGTGGCATCCGGATTTTTCTAATCGGCTTGTTTTTAAACTAAAATCCGCCTAATCCTCTTGCGGGAGTAGCAAAGCCCGGCCAAATGCGGCGGACTTAAGAGGCTTTTTTGCCAGAGGCAAAAAACCCTGGAAAACCGCCAAAAATCGGCAATGCCCGTTTTTGGCAAGTCTTGGAAATCCGCTCCCTTAGGGGTTCGTGGGTTCAAATCCCATCTCCCGCATCCCATCTCCAGTTAAACCTAAACTGCGCTTTGGCAGAGATATCCAGTCGTAGGGTAATCATGCGCCGGGATAACGAAACTTTGATCCGGCCCGCAAACGACCGTTACAAAATTGGTACGAAACAGGCAGTTATCGTAACAAAAATGTAACGCTTATATTCTTTCGCCCCCTTATCTTCTTATGGATTCCTCAACAATCGTCACCAAGGCACTGGAAGGCCACGCGGAGGCCATGCGCAAAATCGAGTCCATCACAACCAAGCGGTTCGCGTATGACCCGATATCGACCGTAGCCAAAGAGGGCGGCTATTTCTTGGGCATCACGGGCCTGCGTGGCATCGGTAAGACTGTCCTGCTCTCCCAGCTCGCCAAAGAGCACGGAGGCATCTATGTCTCGGCCGACGACCGGAATTTGCGGGGCGTGGACCTCTACGACATCATCAAGGCACTCTCGGCCGCCTGGCACAAGAAAATATTCGTGGACGAAATCCACTCCAAGCCGCCATGGGACCAGGACCTCAAGACCGTCCATGACGAGGGGCTGGCCTATGTCGCCTTCACCGGCTCGTCAGCCATCCAGCTCAAGACGCTCAAGGCCGACCTCTCGCGCCGCGTGGTAATCGAGCACCTCAAGCCGGCCTCGTTCCGGGAATGGCTTCATATCCGCAAAGGCATCGAGTTTCCCAAACTGACGATGGCCAAGCTCATCAAGGAGCGGGCCTCCATCGCCCGGCAGCACGGCCATGCCCATGCCCACCTCAAGGAGTATTACGAAACCGGCGGCGTGCTCTACGAGGCCAAATCACAGTTCTACAAAACCATCGTGTCCACCATCGAGACCATCGCCTACAAGGATTTCTCGGCCGTCAAGGACGTCCAGCCCGGCACGGTGGAGAATTTCTTCAAGCTGCTGCAGCTCATCGCCGCATCCAATCCGATGGAATTGAGCTATTCATCCATCGGGGAAGCATTGGGCCGGGACAAGGTGTGGGTGATGCGCTTTTTGGCGCAGGTGGAGCAGACCGAGGCGCTCAAGCGCGTCTATGCCTGCGGGAAAGAGGGCAAACCATACCGCAAGGAGGCCAAATACTATCTCCCGTTTCCGTATCGCGCCTCCCTGTGCGCCAACGCGGGGATTGCGCCGTCCATCGGCTCGTTGCGCGAGGAGTTTTTCATCAACCACGTGGACTGCTGCTTCAATCCGGCCTCGGGTTCTGCACTCGCCGACTTCATGGCCTGCGGCCTGAGCTTTGAGGTGGGTGGGAAGGGCAAGGGCAATAAGCAGAAGGCTGATTATCGGGTCTTAGACGGATTGGACACCAGCGGGAACCGCCTGCCCCTGTTTGCTATCGGGCTGCTCTATTGAATGGATGCAGTCCTGAAAATGACAAAGATGACAAAAATTGCCTTGTTGCATAACTCGCTAACCGCTTCGACGTAAGTATTATTTTCATTCTGCTTGTTTGTAGCGCAAGCTGGGGTTTGGCGGCCAACAGCTTGACGGGTGGCAGATATAGTAAGCACAAGCAGCGGCCCGCAGGTGTCCGCGCCTGGCCGAACTCGATATCTCTCACGCTTTCTGCATCTTCCCCAGCCTCTCGATCAGCTCGTTTTTCAAAATTCCCCAATCGGTTGGCTGTTTGGGCAGGGGGATGAAGGGGTTGGTGAGATTGCGCAGGCGGATGGAGTCGGTCTTCCGCACGCTCTCAAGGCAATGCTTCAGAAAAGCGTCCTGGTTCATGGTCGAGCCCTCGCTTTTGAGCATCGGCCCCAGCGCCTCTCGCAGTTTGCGGCACAAGGGCACGCGCCACCCGCAAAAATTTCCTTCGGCTTTCGCCTCGAAAATTTTTCAACACGTGACACACATTCTAGGACCGTGGCCAAAGAACTTATTTTTTCGCAGATGCTCACCAGTTTTTGGAAGCGTTCATTCCCGGTTGGAAATTTTTAAGAGTGTTCGCCGCCTTTTGCCTCTATGGAAAAAATCAGCTTTGAAAACCTGCTTGCGCTTGCAAAAGATTTGAACAATCAGAAGAAGAAATGGCACTTCCACCTCCTCCCAAAAGGCTGTATCTTTAACCCGGAAAAAGAAAAATTCAAAATCATTTTTGAAAATGAGGCTAGCAAAGAAGTTTTCTGCTGCCTTTTTGTTGAACTGCCAATGGGCAAATCAAAGGAGCTTGCATTCCTCCTCTACGGGGATGATTTTCTTGAGCAGAAGGGAGAGCCGAAGCCAAACAAGGATTTTGAAGCCCTCTACAAAAAGGCGCAAGAATTCTCAAAAGAGGGCGCAGGGTGGCACCACCACCACCTTCCCCCAAACTGCATATTCAGCGAGCATAAGAAAAGCCATTCCCTCGCCCTTGAGGGGCCGGAGGGGCAAACAATGAGCGCGCAATATGCCAATAAACCGGCAGGGGATTTGGCAAGAATTGAGAAATTATTCTACGAGGGAGTTTAGCAAAAAGCTCATCTTTTCCTTGAGCGCTTTTCTTCCCTCTTGCCCATTATCTTCTCGCCTTTTCTTGCAAACACCAAGTATGCCGTGTGCATTACCCCGACATTTTCCGGGCGAACCCCTGCGGGGCGCACAAGCATCTCGCGCAAAATATTCTCAACACAATAAGTATCTGCCCAGCCCAAAGACTCGCAGGCAAGGACGAACTCCTGCATCTGGTTTGTGTGCGGCAAATACCCGACAAGCACCCCATCCTCTTTGAGGGCGGAAATCGCATGAGAAACCGCGAGGTGTGAGTTTGCCATGTCCAAAACCGCAGCATCAGCGCCCTTCTCATCAAAGCCGGATTCTATAACATCCCGTATCCTTACCTCAACATTTTGCAGCCCGGCCTTTGCAATATTCTTCTGTGCAATCTGGGCAAACTCCTCGCGCTTTTCATAGCTTACGACTTTTTTTGCAATGCGCCCAATTTGCACGTCAAGCCAGCCGGAGCCCGCCCCGGCATTTAGCACGAAACTTTCCTTGCATATTCCCGCAAAAGAAATAATCATGCCAGCATCCTTTGGCAGTATGACCTGCGGGCCCCTCTTTAAATTTTGCAAATATTTCGGTATCATACAACCACTTCCCGCGGATTCAATCTGCCGGAGCGCACTCGCTCCAGCCACTCCCGCACTCATCGCATTCTCTTATGCCGAAATTGCACGAATCAAGGGGGCAGGGGGCAACCCTTCCCGGGCGGCACACACGGGCCGTTGAGCACTCGCTCCATCTCCCCCCGTCGCACACGCTTGTGCCGGAGCATCCGTTTGTTAGCGAACAGCTTTTTTGCTGCCCATCATCGCATTGCGCAACTGCGGGGGCAGGGGGCTCAATATTCTCGCGTGCAGGGGGAAGGGGCTGCAAATTATATTCAGGGGCAGCCGGCACCATCTGCTGCCCAAATCCCGCAAATGAAACGTAATAGAGCATAGCCGCAAATGCAAGGGCAAAAACGGCTGCCACTGCTGTCTTTACCAAAAAATCAACCTATTTATAGCTAAGAGAAGCGCTCTCTTTCTTCATAAACGGAACTATATCAAATGCGCCGGAAAAAAGGTTGCCAAATAGGCCGGTACTCTTCTGCCCCATTTCGCAAACCTCAAGCGGAGTGTTTGAGCCTCCCATATCAGACGCTTTTGCAATCGCATCTTTCTTGGAGCCGACCTCATCCACAAGCCCTATGCGGTATGCCTGCCTCCCAGTGAGGACGCGCGCGTCCGCCACGTTTTGGTAGAATAAGCCCATGTCAAGCTTTCCCGCCCTATTCTCAATAACCGTACTTTCAAATTCAGAGTAAGCCTCATCCACTATTGACTGCAAAACTTCCTTCTCCTTATCGGTAATGTCTCGCGCGGGGTTTCCTATGTCTTTTAGCTCCCCGGATTTTATCGTCGTTTCATTATAGCCGACTTTCTCAAAAAGGCCGCTTAGCTGGGACAAAGTCATCTTTGCCCCTATTGAGCCGGTGAGTGCATCCGGCTCGGAAATTATGTAATCCGCGCCGACTCCCGCCTCGTATCCCCCCGATGCCGCAATTTCCCTAAAGTATGCAACGACCGGTTTTTTGGCGTTTTTTACCGCACGGTAAATTTCGTTTGAGCCAACAACGGAACCGCCCGGAGAATTAATCTGCAGCAGTATGGCCTTTACGTCTCCCCTATTGTCCGCATCATAAATTTCATTCGCAATCTCCTCCGAGCCCGCGCTGCCTGAGGAGAGGAGGCTTGCGGGGGTGTCCTGCGCCATAATCTCGCCGTCTATGTGCACGAGCCCTACGCACCCTCCGGGCAAATTAAGCTCCTGCGAGGATGAGCCAAATATTAGAAGAATTCCAAGGGCCACGAAGAGCGCAATAAGTGCAAGAAGGCCGTAGCCCCATAGGGGGCTTGAGGGAAGCTCAATGGGAGAGCGCCTGCGGGGCGGCAAGCCTGAATCCTTTTTTTCTGCCATAAGCTATCTTAACCTTATGTGGTTTTTAAATTTGCTTGAGTGTGCATTGCATGTTTGAACTGCCTCTTATCGGATATATCCTTCTCTTCATAATTCCGGCATACATCGCAAATTCCGCGCCTGTAATTCTGGGGGGAGTTTACCCGATAGACGGAGGGGCCAATTTCTTTGACGGCAGGCGCATCTTCGGGGAGGGGAAAACATGGTATGGGCTTCTCGGAGGAGTTTTTCTTGGCGTGTTAAGCTCAATACTTCTTGCCTTCATTCTAAGCGGCGGGCCATACGACCTTTTCGGGGCACAGCCGCAATATTACATTCTTTGTGGAATAGCCTTGTCCGCAGGGGCGCTTTTTGGGGATTTGGCAGGCTCTTTCATAAAGCGCAGGCTTGGGGCAAAGCGCGGCGATTCGGTCCTCTTGGACCAAATAACTTTCCTTCTGGGCGCCCTTGCCTTCTGCTACCCCTTAGGCCTAACAATCATCTTCCAGCCAATAAACGCGCTCTTCCTGTTTGTAATAACTTATTTCATACACAGATTTGCAAATTTCGCAGCTCATCATGCGGGGCTTAAAAGAGTCCCGTGGTAGGTGGAACTTATGGAATTTAAATGCAGCAGAAAATTAGGCGAGTGCAAATGCCAGTGCGCAATTATCCCTTTCTTCAAGGCGCAGGAAGGGCAGAAATTAAATTTGCCAAAATGGGCAAATTCCCTTGAGGGGGAGTTTGATGCAAGCGAGGGAAAAATTTCACTCTTGCGCTCAGTTCGCGTGGAGGGGGCTCTATTTGAGAAGGCCCTGCTTCTTGGGCTTGGTGAGGAGAATAAGCAAAATCCGCACACAATCGCCGGATTTTACGCCTGCGCCTTCTGTGCGCTAAAAGCCGGAGGAGCGGCCTCAATAGCCGTGCAAGTAGAAAAGGCGGAGTTGGCAAAAAGAATCGCCATGCAAATTTTCATGGCGGACTATTCATTCTCAAAATACCGCTCGGAGCAGGGGGGGCAAAAGCAGGTGGGCAGGATATTCTTTGTGTGCAGGGATTTGGACAGC
>JAZDKV010000038.1:0-5061 GCA_043802645.1 Microcaldota archaeon
ATTAGGGAGATTCAGGCTGCGGTCTCAATTCCGGTCATGGCAAAGTGCAGGATAGGGCATTTTGCCGAGGCGCAGGTTTTGGAGGCGCTCAAAGTTGATTATATTGACGAGTCGGAAGTGCTCACGCCCGCGGACGAGGAAAACCACGTGGATAAGTCCAAATTCAAAGTCCCGTTTGTTTGCGGGGCAAGAAATTTGGGAGAGGCGCTGCGAAGGATAAACGAGGGTGCAGCCATGATTCGCACAAAAGGTGAGGCTGGCACCGGAAACATAGTTGAGGCAGTAAGGCATATTCGGGCAATTAACGCCCAGATTGCAGATGCCAAGAATTGCTCGGATGAGCAAAAGGGGAGAATGGCAAGGGAGATGAGGGTGCCGGCGGAACTTGTTGAGAGAGTGGCTGGGCTTGGGCGGCTGCCCTTGGTGAATTTTGCCGCAGGCGGGATTGCCACTCCGGCAGACGCCTCACTTTGCATGCAGCTTGGCTGCGACGGAGTTTTTGTGGGCTCGGGAATTTTCAAATCTTCTGAGCCTAAGAGGAGGGCTGAGGCAATAGTGAAGGCAGTTGCTAATTTTGAGGATGCGGCGCTTGTTGCAAAAGTATCTGAAGGATTGGGCATGGCGATGCAAAGCCTTGACGTGAGAAAAATTTCTGCAGAGGACAGGATGTCCGAGCGTGGCAATTGAATGAAAAAGCTTCTTGGCAAATATCGCCTAAAAAAGGGCGAGATTTCCTCTCGAATGGAAGATTTTGCACGGGTGGGGCAGCTTGGGGAGAATGCTCTTCTTGGGGAGGCGGCTTTTTGCATAAGCGCGGCAAACTCATCTGCAAAAGCAGCTTTTAGGGCGCAGGAGGAGCTTGCGCGCAGCGGGCTTATTTATTCAAATGAGCCGGAGCATGTTGCGCAGGTGCTTCTAAAGGCGGGAGTGCGATTTCACAACCATAAGGCAGAATACATTGTGGAGGCAAGGAAGCATCTTTTTGAGGGAAAAAACCTTGAGCGCTATTTGGAGGAGCACAAAAATGAATTTGAGCTGCGCAACTGCCTTGCAAAAGAGGTAAAGGGTTTTGGAATGAAGGAGGCGTCCCACTTTTTGAGAAATACCGGGCTTGGGAGCGAAATTGCCATACTGGACAGGCACATACTCAAGAATTTGCAAAAATACGGGGCTATTGAGGAGCTTCCCAAAAGCATGAGCGCAAAGAAATATTTGGAAATTGAGCAAAAAATGCTTGAATTTTCAAAAGGGATAAAAATTCCCATGCCCCATCTTGATTTGCTTTTCTGGAGCGAACAGACAGGAGAAATATTCAAATAATTTGGCTGAAAAATGCCATAGGTGTTTAATTATGAGCCCGCAGATTTCAGAGCATTTTAAGAGCAGAGTCCCCTCGCCTATAAGGCTTGCACAGCTTGAGTTTTTGAAAAGGGATGACGGTTGCACGGCAATTAACGTTGCCATAGGCAATGTCTCGCTTCCAATGCACCCGGCGATGATTGAGAGGATGAACAATCTGGGGGCTAAAGGTTCGCCCTTTGAGCACGGGGTGGTGGAATATACCTCAAGCCTTGGAACCAAGGAGGCAAATGATGCGATGCTAAACATCATAGCATCATCCGGATTTTCCACAAACGGGCTTTATTCGCAGATTACTGACGGGGGCAGCTCCGCTATGGAGCTTGTGGTTATAGGCTGCTGCGGGCAGCCCGGAAGCGGGCAAAAACCGCTTTTGTTGATTGACCCCGCATATACAAATTACGTTTCTTTTGCCCAGAGGCTTGGGAGGAAAACCGCAACCGTGAAAAGAAAACTTGGCGAGGACGGCACTTTTGAGATGCCGGATTTTGAGCAAATTGAGAAGGTTGTTGAAGCGCAAAAGCCCGGGGCCATTGTGGTTATACCTTATGACAATCCAACAGGGCAGTTTTTGGACATGGAGCAGATGCTCATGATTGCAAAATTGTGCGTAAAATACGACATGTGGATGATCTCAGATGAGGCTTATCGGGAGCTGAATTATTCCGGGAGAAAGGTTGCAAGCGTTTGGGGAATTACAAACAAGGAAGTTGAGGGGATTGAGGGCAGGAGAATTTCCATTGAGACCTCGTCTAAAGTGTGGAATGCCTGCGGCCTGCGGGTAGGGGGAATTGTAACCGACAGCAAGGAGTTTAATGAAAAGGCGGTTGCGGAGTATACCGCGAATTTGTGCGCCAATTACATAGGGCAATATATTTTCGGGGCGCTGGCGCATGAGAAGGCGGAGGATTTGCAAAAATGGTATGAGAAGCAGAGGGCGTATTATAAGAGGATTATAGTTGAGGCGTCTGATGAGCTAAAACGGCTTTTGCCAGGCGTGATAATTTCTCGCCCGGACGCGTCCATTTACTCAGTTATTGACGTGAGAAATATTGCAAAGGAGAATTTTGATGCAAGGGACTTTGTAATGTGGTGCACGCAGAAGGGCAAGGTGGATATTGATGGCAAGGAGATGACTCTGCTTGTTGCCCCGATGGCAGGATTTTATGACTGCACGGCAGGGGAGAAAAACCCCGGAAAAACGCAGATGAGAATTGCTTACGTGCAGCCGGAGAAGGAGATGAAGCTGCTGCCAAAGCTCTTTTGCGAATTGTTTAAGCAGTATAATGAAAGGGGCGGCTCTGCTTAGGTCGGTTCTTTTTTATTTTGGTTGATTGAAAATGCGTGTCGGAATTTTGGCCTTGCAGGGAAACGTTATTGAGCACAGGTACGCCCTTTTGCAGGCTGCAATGAGTTTAGGCGTGAAGATTGAGGTTGTGATAGTGCGCTCACAAGAAGATTTGGCCGGGCTTGAAGGAATTATTTTGCCCGGCGGGGAGAGCACCACAATTTCCTTGCTTTTGCAAAAATTCGGGATGCTTGAGCCTCTTGGGAGGGTGCCCGCGATTTTGGGACTTGTGCCGGGCTTATTTTGATGGCAAAGAAAGTGGAAGGGCTTGAGGAGGGGCAGAAGACTCTGGGGCTTATGGATATTTCTCTTGCAAGAAACGCTTATGGAAGGCAGCTTGAGTCTTTTGAAGGAGAACTTGCGGGAGAAGTTTTAGATGGGGAGAAAGTGATGTTTATACGCGCCCCGAAAATTTTGGAAATAGGGGATGGCGTGAAAACTTTGGCGCGGATTAAGCCGGCCGGAGTTGAAGTTCTTGCACGGGTTGAGGGCCCTGGCGCCGGCAAAGACATCGCAGTTGTTGAACAGAAAAATGCAGGCCGATATTTGCTTGGGGCAACCTGCCATCCGGAGCTTACAACTTCTAAATTAGAGGAATATTTTTTGAGAAAGATATTAAAAAGATAAAGGAGCGGCGAGATCAGCCTCCGCAGTGCCGCGCCGGTTCGTATTCAAGGGAGTAGTATTCCTATATCGGGCTGTTCCCATCAAGTGTTGAGAGCTCAAATGCGCTTGGCCAGCCATTTGAGAAGCAGCAACGGTCCGCCAAGACGAGAAATAAAAGCCGCGGCAAAGAGCGCGGGAGTTTGGATTTTCAAATAATTCCCGTTGTTGCGGCGGTTTGCGCGCATACAAAATAATTAAAATCGGGGCGAGCCATTCATACGTAAATGGTCTCACTCATTGCCCTCTCAATAAACGGCCGGCAAATCCCCTCAAGGCGTTCAACCTGCCCTGCAACGTATACTCGCTGCTGTTTATGGCTTGAGAGGTCATTGCGAATGTTCCTGTAGATCCCATCGTCCGGAACATTTTGGATGGCCTCATGGTAAAACTCCACTGCCTGCTCAAACGAATTTTTGGCGTGCCTGAAAAAGTTGAGCCTCTCAACAGACCCATCAGGAAATTCTTTCGCCTTGCGGGCGTGGTGCCTCGCCTCATCCTGATACTCCTTCGCCCGATTATAAAGGGAGAAAGCCTTGTTCGGGTTCTTGGCGCGCCCACCTACTTTGAACCCACCGTTCTGGGCATTTTCTGCCCCATTTCCATTCTTAATTTTCTGTACATTCATAATATCACCTTTACATAATCAAATCGTGCAAGGGGTTTTCCCGCACATATTTCAGCATCCCAAAAATCCCCGCGGCGGCTTGAAATTCTTTCCAACTGAACAATCCCTTAGTGGCTTTTGGCCCCTAAGGAGTTCAAGCCTCACAATAACTCCATTGCCGGTCCCCCCATTCGAGCCAACCGTGCCATTCGTTTTTACTTCCTTTGCATCCACCTTTTTCATAGCGTTCATATTATCACCACAAATGTTTCTACTCTCTTCTCCCCAAAGCCGGTATTTAAAGGCTGTGTCATAAATGGCATATTTTATAAATATTTAGCTCATATAGAACATATATGGCACAAATAGAACAGAAAATAGCCGAATATCTCAACAAAAACCCCCACATACGCCTCTCCTATGCACAAGGGCTAATCAACCGCCGCGCCCTTGCAAGAAAAATAATTGACGAGGACAAAAGCCTCTCAAAGCGCCAGTTTCAGGCGGCAGTAGCGGCTCTAAGAAGAGCCGATTTGCAAGGGGAAAGAACCGGCGGGGAACTGCCGCAATTCTCATCCATCCTCATAAAAGACGGCATAACAATAGCAAACCTCTCAAAGTCCCGCGACGCCCTCTCCCAAATTGAGAAAATACTCCCGAAAATCTCATACGAGAAAAACCAGACTTTCAAAATAGTCATGGGCTCGGAGTCCATAAAGCTTTTTCTGGACTCAAAAAACCAGGGGCTAATAGACGTCTACATCCAGAAAAAAGACATAATATACGCAAGAAAAAACATGGCTGAAATTTCGCTTGCTTACCCCCAGGAGGCATCAAGCCACAAGGGCATTCTCTCATACCTCACCACCTCGCTTGCCCTGCACGAAATAGCCGTGGAGGAATTTCTTACCTGCTCGCCCGAGCTTCTTCTATACGTGGATTCGCAATATTCGCTAAAAGCATACGAGCTTCTAAAATCCATGCAGAAAAAATAATTGCTGTATGCTTACCATTATAAATCATCAAAATACAATTGCAATCAATGGAGCTTTTCCTAAGCTTTCTGGCTATTTTTCTCTCAATT
>JAZDKV010000039.1:0-5256 GCA_043802645.1 Microcaldota archaeon
GGGGGGCAGTTTTGCAGTGGGGGGTTTTGCGGCGTGCGTTTTAGGCAGTTGCGGATAATGCGTTTCTGCCGTTGCCGTTCTTTGAGTTGCCGTTTTTGGCTCCAAAGCCATTGCCGTTTTTGTAGCCGCCGTTTTTGCCGTTGCCGTTTCCATTTCTTCCGTTGCTGCTTTTTGCCCCGAGCTTTTTTGCCTCTTCTACGGCGCGCAGCTTTCTTTTGATTGTTTTTAGCATTACAAAGGAGTCGCGCTCCATTTCCTCAAGGCGGAACTGGATTTGGGATGCCTGTTCGGTGAGGCGCGGAATCATTACAAATTCAAGGGCATTTACCCTCCTCTTTGTTTTTTCCACCTCGCGGATGAGCTTGCGCATTGCATTCTCGGTTTCTGCCAGGCGGATGACAAGGGAGAGGGCGTGCGTGAATGATTCGGCAACGTCGTCTATTTTGGCTGAAGTGCCCATTATTGAGTAGCCCCTGCCGGTTATGGGCTTTAGCTCGCGCGACTCTGATTCTATTTTTGAAATTTTGAGGCCCATGACGTTGCGCACGTCTATTTTTACCCCTGGGGCGGATGAGACGGACATTGCGATATTCTCGACTTCGGCTACGCCATGATATGCCTGCGCTATGGCGATTGCGCGGTAAGCATCGGCCATTGCGGCATTTAGCTCCGAGCGCAAATCCTTTGCTTTTGAGAGGATTTTGAAGAACTCCATTATCAGCACGTCGCGCTTTTGCTTTAGCAGCTTGTGGCCCTTTTTTGCAAGCTTTATGCGCGAGCGCGAGAGGATGAGCTCCATGCGCGTCGGATTTGGTGTTTCTGCCATTTTTGAAAACCTCTTTTGATGCGGGCGCTTAGGACTGCTCCTGCGCCTTGTCATCCTCCGGGCTTATTTCTTTGAGGATGTCCTCTTCCGGAACTATGTTGTCAAAGTTGAGGGCTTCCTTTTTGTGCTTTATGTGCCCGTCTTTCTGGGATTCACGCTTTTGCGCCGCTTCTTCCCCTTGCGAATTGCTTTTTTGCCCCTGAGAATGGTGCGCTTCTTTTGAATCGGATTTTGTAGCTTGGGGGTGGTTTTGGTTGGCCTTTGGCTCGCTGTTTTGCGATGATTTTTCTTCGTGGCTGCTGCTGCCAGTTTGCCCGCGGGAGAGTTCAACTTTGGCATGGCCTTCTTGTGCGCTGCTGCCTTTTTGCTCTTGCGCATTTTCTTGTGGGCTTATGCCTTTGGCCTCTTTATTTGCCGCCTTCTCGTCCTTCGCCTTTTGCCCGTCTATGAATTTGCGCCCGTATTTTTCTATGTGGGCGGGCTTTAGGCGTGTAAGCTCTGACTCTGGCAGGGTGGCAAGAAGCTGCCAGCCGAGGTCAAGAGTGCCCTCGATTGTGCGGTTCTCCTCGTGGTCCTGCCTTATGAATTTGGTTTCAAAGAGGTCTGCAAATTCAAGGTATTTGCGGTCTGTTGCGGAAAGCGCCTCGGCGCCTACGACTGCGGAGAGGGAGCGCAGGTCGCGCCCGGTTGCATATGCAGCATAGAGCTGGTCTGCAACGCCTTTGTGGTCCTCGCGGGTTTTTCCCTCGCCAATGTTTGGGCCCATAAGCCTTGAGAGGCAGGGGAGAACGTCAACGGGCGGATATACGCCTTTTCTGTGCATGTCTCGCCCGAGGACTATCTGGCCTTCGGTTATGTAGCCTGTGAGGTCGGGAATCGGGTGCGTCTTGTCGTCTCCGGGCATGGTAAGGATTGAGAGTTGGGTAACTGTGCCCTTTTTGCCTTTTACGCGCCCGGCGCGCTCATAGATTGTGGAGAGGTCGGTGTACATATAGCCGGGATATCCACGCCTTCCGGGGACTTCTTCGCGCGCCGCGGCGATTTCACGCAGGGCCTCGCAGTAGTTTGTCATGTCCGTGATTATTACAAGGACGTGCATGTCTTTCTCATACGCCAAGTATTCGGCTGTGGTGAGGGCAAAGCGCGGGGTGATAATGCGCTCAACGGATGGGTCATCCGCCAAGTTTAGGAAGAGGACCGCGTGATCAAGCGCCCCGGTTTTTTTGAATTCACGCATGAAGAATGAGGATTCCTCGTGCGTTATGCCGACTGCCGCGAATACGACGGCAAAATCCTCTTTTTCTTTTGAGACGACTTTTGCCTGCCTTGCAATTTGAACTGCCAAATCATTGTGTGGCAGCCCGGAGCCTGAGAAGATTGGCAGCTTCTGGCCGCGGATTAGGGTGTTGAGCCCGTCAATTGTTGAGACTCCTGTTTGTATGAAATCTTTTGGAAAGTCGCGCGAGAACGGGTTTAGGGGGGCGCCGTTTATGTCAAGGCGCACATCCGGATTTATTTTGGGGCCCTTGTCGCGGGGGCGGCCCATGCCGTCAAAGACGCGCCCAAGCATTTCGGTGGAGACGCCTATTTTGATTGTCTCGCCAAGGAATTTGACTTTGGTGCTGGAGACTGAAATGCCGTCGGTTGGCCCGAAGACCTGCACGACCGCAAGGCCTTTTGATGATTCAAGGACCTGCCCCATGCGAATTTGCCCTGAGGCAAGCTTGATTTGCACAAGCTCGTTGTAGGCGACGTCAGTTACGTCTGACACGAAGACGAGAGGGCCTGCGATTTTTGTTACAGTTTTGTATTCTTTCATAAGGACCACCTACCTCTTCTCAAGGGCTTCAAACTCCGAGTCTATCTTTGAGTATAGGCCCTCGATTTCGGCTATTTTATCTTCCGGGATTTCCTTCATGCGCGAGAGCTTCTCGCGAAGCGGCATCTCTGAAATTTTCTTTAGCTGCACGCCCAAATCAATTGAAGTTTGGGCACGCTCGTTGAAATGGAGGATGCTGCGCAGCATTTGGTATTGCTTTTTGAGCGTGCAGAAAGTGTCTATGTCCGAATATGCGTTCTGCTGCAAAAAGTCCTCCCGCAGGGATTTTGTAACCATGAGGATTACCTGCTCTTTTTCGGGAAGGGCGTCCGGGCCCACAAGCTGCACGACCTCCTGCAGCTCCGCCTCTTTTTGCAAAAGCGCCATTGCCTCGCGGCGCAGGGGAACCCAATTTGAGGATACGTTCTGCGTAAACCATTTGTCAAGGGAGTCGGAGTATAGGGAATAGGAGGAGAGCCAGTGAAATGCCGGGAAGTGGCGCCTCTGCGCGAGGGCAGCCTGAAGCGCAAGGAAAACTTTTGTTACCCTCAGGGTGTTCTGGGATACTGGCTCGTTGATATCCCCTCCGGGAGGGGATACCGCGCCTATGACTGTGATGGAGCCGTAGCGCTCATCCGAACCGAGGGTGCGAACGCGCCCCGCTCGCTCGTAGAATTCTGCCAGTCGGCGCGCAAGGTATGCGGGATAGCCCTCCTCTCCGGGCATTTCCTCAAGGCGGCCGCCGATTTCACGCATTGCCTCCGCCCATCTTGAGGTGGAGTCCGCCATAAGGGCGACGTCGTAACCCATGTCGCGGTAATATTCGGCGATTGTAATTCCGGTATAAATGGAGGCTTCTCTTGCGGCAACGGGCATGTTGGAGGTGTTTGCTATGAGGACCGTGCGCTGCATAAGCGGCTTGCCGGTTTTCGGGTCTATGAGGTGGGGAAATTCGGTTAGCACGTCGGTCATTTCGTTCCCGCGCTCCCCGCAGCCTATGTAGACTACGATTTGGGTGTCCGACCATTTTGCAAACTGGTGCTGGGCTACGGTTTTTCCGGAGCCGAATGGGCCGGGAATTGCGCAGGTGCCCCCCTTTGCAATCGGGAAGAAAGTATCCACTATCCTCTGCCCGGTGATGAGGGGAATTGTCGGGTCAAGCTTTTCCTGGCAGGGGCGGGATTTTCGCACGTTGTAGCGGGTGAGCATTTTTACCTCTGTTTTTTTTCCCTCAAGCTCAATTGTTGCTATGGGCTCCTCCACAGTGAATTTGCCGGACTTGATTGATTTTAGCTCGCCATCCTGAGGGGAGAGGATTTTGTGGAGTATAATCTCGGTTTCCTGAACCGTGCCGAGGATGTCTCCCTTTTTTACTTTTGTGCCTGCCGAGAGGGTTGGCTTAAAATCCCATTTTTTCTTGCGGTCAATGGAGGGGACGGAGAGCCCCCTTGTGATGTATGGGCCCTTTGCCACGTCTGCCAAAGCTTCAAGCGGGCGCTGGATTCCATCGTAAATTGAGGAGAGCAGCCCCGGGCCAAGCTCTACCGAGAGGGCCATGCCGGTTGATTCCACAGGCTCCCCGGGCTTTAGGCCGGAAGTGTCCTCATATACCTGAATTGTTGCGACGTCCCCCACCATGCGGATAATTTCGCCGGTCAGGTTTTCCTCGCCTATTTTGACGACATCGTACATTGACGCTGCGGACATCCCGTCAGCTTCCACGACAGGCCCGGAAATTTTAATCAGCTTTCCCATTGCGACACCTCAGTAAGTTTTATTTTTTGTCTTTGCCCATTATGTCAAAGCCAAGCGCCCTCTTGACAAGCTTTGCAAGAGATTCGCCCTGCTCCATGGGGCCATTTTTGGATGGCACGGATATGACTACCGGCTTTGCGGCATCCTCTACTCTTCTTTTGATGCGCCAGTCCATGCCCTCAAGCAATTCCTCGGATATGATTATGATTCCGATTTGGGGGTTTTCCATGAGCTTTATCAGAGTTTCTTCCGCCTGTGAATTTTGACCGGCGTAGTAGAGCTTCTCAACTCCGGCAAGCTTGAAGCCGGTCGTAAGGGACGAATCTCCCAAGACTGCTATGTGGGACACCCCGTTTTCCATTATTTCACCAGGACCATCATGGAGCGTATTTCACTCTCGGGAAGGCCGAGGGCTTTTGAGCGCACCATTTTTCGTACGTTTGCGACTTCCTGCTCTTTTAGCAGGAGGGCGCTTACTATGACTCCGAGGGAGAGGCTTGCGTGGCGGAATTTGCGCAGGCTGCGCTTTGCGCTATCCTGCGAGAGTTCCACCTCAATGCCCGAGATTTTTTTTGTTTTTTTATAGCGCTCTATTGCCGATGCGAGAGGGAGTTTTGGCGAGGCTTTCTCAAGAATTTTTGAAATGTCGCCCATGGCAAACATCGCCTTCCATGAGGGCGCGGAAATTTTTCCGCCCGGAACGAGGTATTTCATGAAAGTGCGCTCATCGGCTTTTGCCTCCACCAGGCGCAGAAGAGTTGAGAGGTTTTTCTCATCCGCATAGCGCTCAAGAAAAGGGGCGACCTCCGCCGCCTCTTTATGCTGCATTTTTGAGACGCCGGCTATTGCCTTGTAT
>JAZDKV010000040.1:0-3120 GCA_043802645.1 Microcaldota archaeon
ATGAAGATGGTGTTCTCGTCCCCGGGTGCGCGCTGCCTGAACCTTGGCTCATGAGCTATAGGTGCCATAGGTGCCGGAGTTGGCTGGCTTGCATTTGCGCTGCCCTGCGCCTGTATTTGGTCTATTTCCTCAGACGGGATTTGCTGGTTCTGTTCGTTCTGCTGCGCTTGCTCTGGGTTGTTGTTTTCATCATCCATATTCACACCTCGTGTTGTTTCAGGTTATTCCTTATTTGCGCGGCCTCTCCTGTATTCACGTACAAGGCGCGCCAGAGTATCAAATGAGTTTAATCCTTTTAAATTCTGCTGGGAATTTTCGTTTGAAGATTCTTTATTCTCTTTTTTCTGCACTTCTTCCGTTTGATTATGCAAATTCCGGCTCCCTAAGACCCGATTTTCTTCCGCGCTTTTTTTGTCCGCCTTTTCTTTTTTAGTTTGGCTTTGCCAGGCATTTTCTTTTTTATTGTGCATTTGCAGGTTTTTCCCGCCCGAGTTCTGCTGCGCCCGCTTAAGCCTTGTTTCAAGGCTTGAAATTTTTACAAGGAGCTTTCTGATTTGCTTCTCGCGCATCATGCGCCCATAAACCCCGTTTTGAGCCGACTTTAGTTTTTGCAAAAGAAGCTCGTTTTCCTGCTCCAAAAATTCCACACGCTTTTGCAATTGCACGGATTTTCTTCCCTGCTCAAGCGCGATAATGTTGCCATCCCTCTTTCTCTGCCCCTCACGCGGCTTTTCCTCCGCGATTCTTTCTTCTTTTTTCGGGGGGTTTATCTCAAGCATTGCGCTATCCTGCCGGTATCCCTGCAGGAGGAGGTGGGCGAATTTTTCCTTCTGCTCCATCTTTGTGGCAAGGGCGGAGCGTATGAGGTTCTGGTTTTCCCGCCATGCCATTATTGCGGCTGCAAATGCGTCGCGCTCATGGTTGTTCTGCGCTATTTTTTTCCCCGCTTTTGCCTCCTCTTTTTTGAGAAGCAGGCGCTTGAAGTCTTCTCTAAATGAGTTTCTTGGGACAAATAGGCGCACGTTGAAATATGAGGCCAATTTTTGCACGAATTCGGATGCGGGGCGAACGTCGCTTGCTATAATTGAGGGGGTGCCCCATGATTCAATTATTGAGACTGCTTCGCGTATCCCGCCGTTTTCAATGCTTTGGCAGAGTATCGGCTTTCCCTCAAAATCGCAGGCGCACAGGCCGATTGTGTGGCCGGGGTCCGCGCCTATAATGAGATATTTGCTCAAATAGAATCACTTTATTTTGGTTTTCTTTAGGTTCTGCACAAGCTGAACATGCGTGTTTGGCTCTACGTTTTCAGTTATTACCGCGCTTGCCCCAATCCAGCAGTTGTTCCCGATTATTTTGCCGGGCATGACTGATGAGAGGACGCCCATTTTTACGTTGTCCCCGATTATTGCGCCAAGCTTCTTTCTCTGAGTGTCTATTATTACGTCCTGCAGTTTGGCGGATATTGTGCCGGCGTCAAAGCGGTAGTTTGCAATTTGGGTTCCTGCGCCAAAATTGCAGTTTGCCCCTACTACCGAGTCGCCTATATATGCAAGGTGCTTTGCATTTACGCCCTCAAAGATTATGGAATTTTTCACGGTAGTTGAATCGCCGATTGAGCAGTTGTCCCCTATTGAGGTTGTGCCTCGTATGTATGCGTGGGGGCCGATTATGGAATTTTTTCCTATGTAAACCGTTCCCTCAACGTATGAGTCAAGGATTTTTGCGCCCTCCTCCATTATGACTTTGCCCTTTAGAGTTGAGTTTTGGATTTGCCCCTTTTTCTCACTCATTTGGCTAAGAAGGAATTCGTTTGCATTGAAAAGCTGCCATGGGACTCCCATGTCAAGCCAGTATTCATCGGTAATTATTGCCTTTGGCTTCTCTGACTTTATGACATCAGTCATCTCATATTCTCCCCTTATGGATTTGGGAACTTTCTTGAGTGCTTTGAAAATTTGCGGCTCCATTATGTAGAGGGAGCAGTTTGCGTATGCCTTTTTTGGGGGGTTTTTCGGCTTCTCAACAAAATTTGAGATATGGCCGTTTTTTATTTCGGCTATGCCATAAGCCTGCGGGTTTTCAACTTCTTTGAGAAGGGCGGAGATGTTTCCGGCGTGGCCCTGCGCAAGCTCTTTGAGGGCTTTTGGGGTTGTGATTACATCTCCGGCTACCGCGAAGAAAGTTGAATCTATTTTGTTTTGAGCTTCTGCAAATGCTGCTGCGGTGCCGTATTTTTTGCCCTGAGTTATGAATTCAATTTGGATGCCCAAATCGTTTTTTGAGAAATATTCGCGGATTGTCTCCTCCTTGTACTTTACTATGAGGACTGCCTTTTTCACGCCGGCCTCTTTCAGGTTTGAGAGCACGTGGTGGAGGATTGGCTTTCCGGCAAGCTCAATCATGCACTTTGGGCGCGTGTAAGTTAGGGGCCTAAGGCGCGTGCCCGCCCCTGCTGCTAAAACTACTGCCTGGGTGATATTCATGGAAAAATAGGAGATTTTGGAGTATATAAAGCATCATAGTGGGGTATTGGGAGGCGTGTTTTATATAAACTGAAGACATAGCTATCACTAATGCTGTAGAGATGAAGGGTGTGCGGCTTTGCCGAAGATAATTGCAATGGACGAATCGGGAAAAACAGGCGAGATTGTAGCTGTCTGCTTAGTTTCTATCCCGAAAAAAGAGCTTGCCTGCATAGATAAAATATTATCTGTGCCAAATAAAGAGCGAGAGGAAATTCGTATTTTATATCATAGAGTATGTGGTGGAGAATTCAAATACGCAAACATCAGACATGCTTTTAGAAGAACAAAATTTCCAATATATGACAAATTCTTAAGGCAAAAGCTTGAGGATATATCAAAACTCAATATCCAGATTTATTTTAGTGTTTTTCCCAATGCTTCCGATAATGCTGCAAGGCTAGTTAGGATAAAAGAGGAGGCTGATTTCTTAGTGCATACTTGGGCACATCAGAACAGAGAGGATGCTCTTGATAAAGGGTTGGAATTTAATGTTGACCAGCAAATATTCAAGACTGCTCATATGTTTCAGTATTACTGCAGGAGAAATAAATCTCATGCGATGCTTATAGAAAAAAGAAAGATTATAATGGCA
>JAZDKV010000041.1:0-3675 GCA_043802645.1 Microcaldota archaeon
TTGAGGCCCTGCAGCAAAAATTCAGAGTGCCCATAAGCCTTCAGGGCCACATGGTCACAAACATAGGCGACAAATTCCTTCTTGAGGGGCACATACCTGCAAGTGCGGTAGCGTCCCTTCTTCAAGGCAAGCAGCTTCCCGCAGGTTTCATCCTCTATAACGACGGAATGGAAGCAGACCCTCCGGGTTATCTCATTTACGACGGCACCTCAACCATCTCCTGCACCGCAGGCCAGGCCCCCTACGACTGCTACCAAACTTCCCAAAAAACCCCATTCAGCTTGCAGGGGCAAAACCCGCAGCAGAAAATATCTTCCATTTCCTCTCCATCAGGCGGGGATGCCTCGCCCCTGCTGCCTGCCCTCATGATATTTGCCTCCATTCTAACCACCGGCTATTACGTCGCCTCAAAGAGGTATTAGAAAATGCAAGAATTCCTCCTGCCAATCGTGCTCGTTTCGGGATTTCTTGACGGCATACACCCGTGCGCGATAGCAGTGCTTCTCTTCTTCATAGCGTTTTTGCTCTCCATAAAGCGGGAGAGAAACTACATATTCGCCACGGGCGGAACATTCATCATCGGAGTGTTTCTAGCCTATCTTGGAATAGGGCTTGGAATAGTCGGGGTATTCTCATTTTTCCCCGCGCATTTCATGGCGAAGCTCGGGGCCTCCCTTCTCTTCGCAGTGGGAAGCATTTCCCTCATAGAAGGGATATTCAAAAAGAAATTTTTCAAAATGCCGAAATTCGTGGTGCCAAAGATAGAATCTTCAATCAGGCAGGCGACGCTTCCAGCCGCTCTCATAGCGGGCTTTGTGGTTGGGCTTTGCGCCTTTCCCTGTGCGGGGGGAATATACGTCGCAATAATGGGGCTTGTGGCCTCCCAGAGCGCGGGGCTAGCAGAGCTTGCCTATTTGGTGCTCTACAACATAATGTTCGTAGCTCCGCTCATTCTCCTGCTTGCGGTTGCCTCAAATAAGGCCCTGCTTGAGATGCTTGAGCAATTCGAGAAGAAATCGCGCAGCGGGCTCAAAATAGCCCTCGGGGAGGGGGCGATATTGCTTGCCCTATACATATTCCTATCTGTATTGTGAGGTGTAATCATGGAATGCAAAGATTGTTTTGTCGGAGGGAACGAGAGCAAAAAAGAGGAGGAAAGCAGAAAAACAAGCTATATCTTCTATCTGCTCATTTTCCTTGGCGCAGCCCTTGTAGCGTGGACGGCAATGGATTATTTCTCTCCGCACCAAGCAGCGCAGGTTAACTCCGCAATTTTGCAGGCGGCTGCCATTCCGGCAGCATCCGCCCAGGCCTCGCAGATGCAGCAGGCAGCCGCGGCTCCGGCAGTTGCCCTTGATTCCTCAGGCAAGGTTGCAAATACTGCCCAGAACCAGCAGATATTCCAGCAGCAGGCGGCATCTGCCGGAAGCGAATGTGGGGATCTCAACAACCCAGCTAATTTGCAGCATCTAAGCCACCACCCAAACCTCTATCAGGACTGCTACAAGCTCATAGACCCGCAAAAATTCAAGGCTGCTGTGGGCAAGGACATATCTGAATTCATGAGGTAAAAAATGTTCGGGAAAATCTGGAATTCAATAAAAAGCAACCACTTTGCCATGATGGCGGTTTGCTGCCTCCTTCCCGTAGTTCTTATACTCGGGGCGCAGTTTGCCGGCATGCGTGAATGGTGGCTTTACCCGCTCGCAATCGTGGTCTGCATGGGCAGCCATATCCTCATGATGGGCATGCACAAAAGCGGCAAGGAAGGGGGCTCATGCCACGGAGGGGCGCAAGTGCAAAAGGGCGGGTATGAAGAAAAAAAGCAAACAACCGTGCCCGAAGGCGGGCATGAAGAAAAAAAGGAAGGTGAAAACCAATGCCATTAGATACAGCCAAAGCGTTATTTCAAAAGCGCGGATTCATCGTCCAAACAGCCTTTTGGGCGGGCGTATTCGTAGCTGCCTACATTATTATGATGAAGGTGATGCACCCCGGCTGGGGATTTTTCGGGATTTAAGAGGTGTGAATATGGGTTGTTGCGGAGGAAATTCAGGCAAAGGAAATCCGAAAGGAGGCAGCCAGGAAAGCAGCCACGGCTCTGCCGCCACAGGCTGCGGGGCCGGAAAAAACGGATTAAACTGGGTGCAGGTAGTCGCAATAGGATTCATACTGCTCTTCATAGCCCAGATAATTCTGAGGTTTTAGCTGGGGCGCGTGGCATATGGAAATTCCAAAAATTTTCTCAAACGCATATTTTGTCTATCTTCTGGCAGCCGCACTCGTAGTCGGCTGGATTTTTACAACCCCGCTGCTTGCCATGTATAAAAGCCCCGCAGCATCACAGTCATACGAACTCGGAAAATACATCTGCCACCAAAAAATTTCCCGCTCCCTCTGCATCTTCTCCTTCCCAAGCTGGGCAATAGGCGACTGTCTAGCCCAGACTGGAAATTTCCGAAATGACCAGCGCTCTGAAATTTGTGCGGATGGAAAAAGCACCGCCCTGCCAGAGTGCGAGGCATCGCAAGGATACGGATTCAAATTTCCCGTAAGCGCGCGAGACATGGCAATATACATAGGCGCGCTTGTCTCTGCAATAGCCTTCGGCTTTCTAAAAAAACACTCGGATGAGCATGTGCCGCATGCAAAATGGCTCATTCTGGCCCTCATACCCATGGCAATTGACGGCACAACCCAGGCTCTCGGATGGCGCGAGAGCACAAACCTCCTGAGATTCATAAGCGGATTTTTGCCCGGCTTTGCTGCAAGCTTCTACGCAATTCCAATCCTCAATTCCTTCCTCATCTCAGATAATAGCAAAGTGCACGGCTGGATAATTCTTGGCGCATTTGCCGTTCTTGTCTCTGCCCTCTTCGCGGTATTTCTTCTAATAGTGCACCCCGAGCTGTTTTCATGAGGCGAATAATAAATTTCTTCAAAACCCACCATTGGGCCGCAGGCTTGGCAGGGCTTCTCTTCCTGCCAATCTTCTACTACTCAATAATGAGCCTTCTTGGCTCTGCAAATCTAATCCCATACATGCTTGCAAGGACTTGGCCTTATCTTGCCCTAATGTCCGCAGGGCTTGGAATCCAAGGCTACCTAATATCATACCTCACTTCACGCTTATCGGCAGGGGCGGTTGCAACCTCAGGGGGGTTTTCGGCTACAGCCATGGCTGCATGTTGTGCTCACCACGCATCTGACCTGCTTGCCATAGCCGGCGCCTCAACGCTTGCCGCCTTTGCCGATAAATACCAGGAAGTGTTCCTGCTCTTCGGGGTATTCTCAAATATGGCAGGCATTGCCTACATGCTCTCATGCGTGCAAACCAGAAACCTCCACCCAAACGCCGGGCCTCTCTCATTTCTCTTTGCAATAAACTGGAAATCCGCCCTCATCCCGCTCATAGCCGGCCTCTTTGGAATCTGGGCAGCCTTTGCCCTGCACACCATGGCATCCGGCTAATTCCGCATCCGGCGGGCTTTTCGTCAATCCTTTTTGTCTCCGCCAATGACGTTTATGAAAAAGAAGATAACCACAATCCCAATCACAATGAGGGCAAGCGAAAGCTGGGGATTAGTCTGCACAAAACCCATAAACTGCCCCGAGAGCGGCTCATCCATGCCCCAATAACCAAAACACGAAATTTAAACCCTCGCATACTTTTTT
>JAZDKV010000042.1:0-2308 GCA_043802645.1 Microcaldota archaeon
TTGTAAATCTGAGGTAAGCTCTACGGCGTAAGAATTGGAGGATGCAGATCTTTGTTAGCGAAAGCCAAGCGGAGTTTTCGAGGATAAGAATTGGAAACTTCTTGAAGCAGGGAGAAGGGTTTTTAATTAGTCAACAGGCTATTCCTATTCAATGCGCTTCTCAAGAATAATTTTTGATTTGGACGGAGTCCTCTACCTTGGGCACAAGCCAATTGAGGGCGCCCCGCAAGCCCTCCAAAAAATCAGAAGCTCCAAAATCCCCATCTCATTTCTAACCAACAACGCAACCCGCTCAAGAAAATCCATCGTGCAAAAACTGGGCAAGATTGGAATATTCGCAGAAGAAGAAGAGATAATGTCCTCCGCATATGCCGCCGCATACTACGCCTCAACTCTAAAGCCAAAAACCGCCTTTGCAATAGGGGAGGAAGGCTTGTATGAGGAGGCCAAAAGCCTCAAACTAAACCTCATAAGCCAAGAGCAGGCATCAAAAGATGGCGCGCAAATCCTGCTCACCGGCCTTGACAGAAAGCTTACATACCAAAAACTGCGCGCAGGCCTAAGGGTTCTTCTAAAGGGCGCAAAGTGGATAGCCTGCAATCCCGACACCACTTATCCAGTGCAGGATGGAATAGACCCCGGAAGCGGCAGCACCACAGGCGCCCTTGCCTACTGTGCGGGGCAAATAGGAAAAAACGCAAAAATACGCCTCCGCATGCCCGACTTCATCGCGGGCAAGCCCTCAAACTACATGCTAAAACTCCTTCTTGCCGGCAAGATCCCAAAGAACACCGCCTTTATAGGCGACCGCACTGACATAGACATGCCCTTTGCAAACAAGGCGGGCCTAGCTTCAATCCTCGCCCTTTCAGGAATTGCAAAAAAAGAAGACGCGAAAAAAGCAAAAGGGGCGCATAAGCCAAAATACGTTATAAATTCTGTTGCAGATTTGCCTGATTTTCTGGGGCTCTAAAAGCTTAAATATAACTAAATATAACCGTTATATGTGGTTATATGCAAACTACGATAGCCGTTGAATCAAATACCAAGGAAATGCTCAAGCTCTTTGGCAGCAAGGGGCAGACGTACGACCAGATACTAAAGAGCCTCATAGAAATAGCAAAACTTCATTCTTTCCATCAGAAGCAAAAATGGATTTTGGAAAACGAATCTTTTGCCCCGATTGATGAGCTATGAAAAAATTTCTGGTGTACATATCCCAGTCTGCACGGGAACAGTTTTCATCCTTTGAGCCATCAATGCAGAAAAGGCTCAAAAAGTCCATGCAAAATCTTTCCATAAATCCATTTTCTTCCCATAGCGGTTGCGATATCAAAAAACTAAATGGAAATCTCATCCCGCCCCTATACAGGCTGCGAGTAGGCGACGCAAGGGCATTATATTCTGTGCAAGGCACAGAAGTAAAAATAACTGAAATAATAAAAAGAAAGGAAGGGTATAATTTTCTGGACTAGCCAAACAAATCGTTTATCACGTTGTCGCTGCCCTCTCGCTCCTCTTCCTGCTCAAATGAGCCAGCCTTTGCAGGCTCAGCCTCCTGCGTTATCTCATCCGCGGAGAACATGCCCATGGGCTGCGAGGAAGAAACTTCCTGTGGGCGTGAAGGCTGCTTTAGCAAAGACGAGAGGGAAATATGCACCGTCTTTCCGGAAACCGGGTCGCTGCCGGTAATTTCAATTTCTTCCAAATCAAGCGAGGAGTCAATCTGAATATAATGTTCCCTGCCTGCGGATAAAACCGTTTTTCTTATTGAAGACACAAATACCACCTGCCAGAACACAAGCAGGCAACTAATAAAGCCTTATGCAATAAACACTTTCCATGGATTTAACCTTAGCCATATTCTGCGCAATTCTTGCAATGTGCTCATACGGCCTCTCAAATTCAATCTCAAAGCCCCCGATAAGAAAAATCGGCGCCCCAAAAGCAATCCTTTTCAGAAACATAACCATAATCACAGTTTATCTTGCAATCGTCCTTCTAATCCCGCAGAATTTCTCTGACCTTGCAACCGTTGCAATCTCAATAGCAATAGCCGCATTTGGCTACATCCCCTTCTTCCTCTTCTCCAACGCAATAAAAGACGAGAAAGTAGGCATCATAGTCCCCATAGCCTCATCATCCGCAATAATTACTCTAATTCTCGCCTCAATTTTCTATGGGGAATTTCTAAGCCCCATCCAGCTAATTGCAATCTGCGCGGTATTTGCAGGGGTCTTTCTCATAAGCTTCCATAAGAAAAAATTGCATATATCAAGCCTCACAAAACCAATTCTGCTCGCATTTG
>JAZDKV010000043.1:0-2267 GCA_043802645.1 Microcaldota archaeon
TGAGCACTATGCAGGGGAGACGATATAATTCATCTTGTCTGCGGGGGTAAATAAGTTTTTTCCCCCGTAAGCTCAGCCGAGCCATGCCCAACCTTTTTTGCTCCAGAGCCCAACCACGCCTGCCAAACTTTTTGCCCCAAAACCCAACCACGCTTACCGAACTTTTTGCCCAAAAACCCGGCCGTGCCATGCCCAAACTGTTTATAATCCTCTTCTGAGTGCCCAATTCATGAATCTATTCTCAAAATGCTCCACAGTGCTTCTCTTCAACGATGAGCCTTCCGAGGAGCCTGACCCAAACTTTTTCCACAATTCAGGCGCAAGCGTGGATGCGGTCATCCTCCTCCTGAAAAAAGGGGGCAAAAAAATTCTTCTCGCCCCAAAAATGACCCTAAGGGCAGCCAAAGAGCAATGCGCTTTTGAGGTCATCCAATACTCCTCAAAAGACCTAGTCAAAATCATAAAAAAGCACGCAAGAGGCAAAATAGGGATAGACTTCAATTCAGTCCCCCATTCAAGATACCTGCGCCTAAAAAAGCTCTTCAAAAAAAGCCCCATAGACGTATCGCAGCAGCTTGAGGCTCTGCGAGTCCAAAAAAGCTCTGATGAAATACGCAAAATAAAAAAGGCAGTGCAAATAGCAAAAAAAATCCTCAACGAAATAGAGCCGCACCTCTCGCCCAAAACCACGGAAGAGGAAATAGCAAAAAAGCTCCGCCTTCTCTGTTTTAAGCGCGGAGTGTCCCCATCATTTCCCCCAATAGTTGCGGCCGGAAAAAACTCGGCAAGCCCCCACCACATCCCCTCAAAAAAGAGGCTAGGAAAGGGCATAGTCCTCATAGATTTCGGTGTAAGGTGCGAATCATACTGCTCCGATTTAACCCGGTGCTTCTTTTTGGGCCCCTGCAAAAAAGAGCGAAAAAAATACGAAGAGGCACAGGCCATTTTCACAAACATTTGCAAGCAAATTCCAAGGCTCAAAACCATAGCTCAGCTTGCAAATTATTCGGACTCCGCCATAAAAAAACAAGGCTGGGGAAAGCTCATCCATTCAATAGGGCACGGAGTAGGCATTGAGGTGCATGAGGCCCCTGCCATTTATGCCGGCTCAAAACAGCCCCTGCTTCCCTCAACTACCATCGCCTTAGAGCCCGGCTGGTATGGCAAAGACTTTGGGGTGCGTTTTGAGCAGAATGCCCTCATCACAAAAAAAGGAGTGGAAATTCTCTAATTTCTTCCAAATATACACTCTGCCGGCTAACAATCGGCTTTTTTAACTCAGCCGGGATAATAAAAAGACATCTGGAGTAGCCTAGTTGCTCGAAATAAGGGTTCACCCCCGTTGAAGTAAATATCTGCGAATTTGTTGAGATTATGTCTACTGCCACAAATGTTCCAGTGCCATCTGCTACTTCTGCCATTATCCCAGGCATAAACGGGAAAAATGGCCTTAAGCCAGATAATCCGGATGCAAATTGCCCGAATGCCTCTTTTATCCAGTCCCCTCTTTTTGGGGACGGGGCCGCAGAGAAACCTCTTATGAATCTGCTTCTCACAACCGGAACCAGCCAAAGCGATTCTCCAAAAAAAGGCCGCCCAACCGGCTCCGGCAAAAAAACTCCGGAGAAGAAAGAAGATTCAAAAGATGAGCCAACAAATAAACCCACAAAGCCGGATTCAGATTCGGACTGGCACAGGGCAGATTACGTATCCGTGGACATGAGCGATGAAGCAAAGCTATACGCCCTTGAGAAAAAAGCCAGAAAGCGCATCAAGGGGGACCTTCCAAAAGACAGGGATTTTGAAGACGATATATATAAGCAGTATGCCATCCTTTACTATCAAACCACGGATGCAAAAGAAAAAGTCGCCTTCATCCTAAAGTCCTTTGTAATACCAAACCTTGCAAGAAGACATAATTTGCGCCTCACGGCTCTGGGGTGCGGGGAAGGGAGTTTTGCATGCAAAATCGCAGGGAGAGTAAACACGGGAGATTTCTCCCGCCAATCTTTTAATGAGGTGTTTCTCATAGATAAATCCCACGTGGCTATTGAATATGCAAAAAAACTCCTTTCAAGCAAATTCACGTATGTATCCAATCCCACAGACACGCGTGCCTTCAGGATTACGAAAGAAATACGCGAAGAAAAAGAAAAAATCCCCCTGAAATATTCCTTTAAGCTGGCTACATTTCCAGATATTGCCCCAGATATACTCAAGGCGGATCTTGTAATTCTAAACCACATGCTCCACTACAATGACTATAA
>JAZDKV010000044.1:0-4273 GCA_043802645.1 Microcaldota archaeon
TTCTTGGAAAATTGGCTTCATTCGCCCTGTATTTTGCAAGCACTTTTTGCTTGTCTTCTTCCGAGAGCAAAAAATGCTCGGGAACCATGTTATGGGCGAGTTTTTCTTTTACTTTTTTTGAAGATTTTTTAGCCAAAGAAACACCATCTAAACCCTAAGCTAGAGAGTATGCGTGCATGCATTTAGGTTTACTAATGTTTAAAAAGGGTTCGGGCGGGGCCGAGGGTTCGTGCTATGCTTTTAATCTTTTTGCAACAAAAGGATATTAGTGGTTATATGGTGAAAAATGCGAAGATTAATCAGACAGATGCGACAAATGGAGCAAATGGGCACAAGACAAACGGGCACAAAGCTCTTGAAATAGGGGCAGGTGTGGCTATTCTTTTGGCGGCGGGCTTTGTTGCAAAGGCACTCAACAAAGAGCACACGCAAAAAACAAAATGCAACTGGTACGAGACAAACTCAACGAAAATTGAGGGCAAGCCCCCTATGGTAGATGGTTGCTGCCTCGGTGCCTGCGGATGTAGGGGCGAGGAGTAGCCCCCTAAATTTCTTTTTTATTTAAAAATTCTATTTAACTAAGGCCCAGAATGCCTCAGGCGTATTTTCGCCATTTTCTTTTGCTATTTTTACAAAACGGGCCGGGTCCTCTGAAAAGAGTTTGGCTATGGCTGGATTTTGGAGGGCTCGGAAGGCTTCATATGCTGATTCTCCGGTGGCTTTTGCTATATCAACGAAGGCTTGCGGGTTTTGGGTGAAGAGTTTGGCTATGGCTGGATTTTGGAGGGCATAGAAGGCTTCATATGCTGATTCTCCGGTGGCTTTTTTAATCTCTCTTTTTGCCTCTTCCAGTATCTCCTGATTTGCTGCCTTGCTCGTATCCTGCTGCTGGGCTTTGTAGTTGTTCATCTTAGCGTTTGCATAGGGAGATGAACCGAGAACAGCAAGGCCGAGAGCCCCTGCAAACATGAATTTTGCTATATTTTTCCTCACAAAAAGAGACGCCTTTGCTATCTTGGATTGAGTTGTATGTTTTGAATATTGTTTTACTGCCAAGGAACCACCTGCTATACCAAGTGTTCATACAAATATAAGTTTAACTAAACCCAGTGGAAAACACCCCTTTCCTCCCTTATTTATAAAGAGCCTGCAAACTCTCTTCAGGTGATCAACATGTATATAGATATTGCAAATATGACTCTTGAAGAAGTGAGCAGGGTATGCCAGTCCTTGAGCAGCGCAAGGATGGGGGCATATCTCACAAAAGTGGGGGGCAGCGCCTACCTATATACGGTGGACGGGCAGAGGTGTGCGGCCCAAATGGAGCCGATTTTGGCGCAGATTTAGGCTTTCAAAAAGGTTTATATGGCTAATGCACTCTAATACTAGTCCCCCTTCATCAGCCTTATTTAGGCTGATGAAACTCTTGGGAGCGGCTGTTTTCTTATCTCACCAAACCCACCGAAAACGCCCTCCCAAGAAACCCCATTTACAACTTCCATTTCTGGTTTTCTATTTGCTTTAAAAATATGGCGAACCTAAGGTTTTGATATGCTTGAATTCAAATCTACCTCCGAGATTAAAATCCCAAAAAAGCTCATTGACCAGGTTTTGGGCCAGGACAATGCAGTAAAGATAATCAAAAAGGCTGCAAAGCAGAGGCGGCACGTCTTGATGATTGGCTCTCCCGGAACGGGAAAGTCAATGCTTGCGCAGGCAATGGCGGAGCTTATGCCCACTACAAGCCTGCAAGATGTTCTTACATACCCCAACCCGAATGACGAGAACCGCCCGCTTATGCGGATAGTCCCTACTTACCCTACCCCAGAAGACCTTAAGCGCGACCCCTCACTATCCGGAGTTTTCATGCAGGCGCAGCAGCAGAGAATGGCGTTCTCGGCCCTTTCAGGAAAAAAAGCCCCGAATATAAGCATACCGCCAAGGGAAATGATTGGCGCGGGAAGGATGATAATGCAGGCGGCAAGAAGCCGCAGGCTTATACCGGAGAGCCGCGGCCCGTCTGCAGGCATATTGTTTTTGCTTGGGGCAGTGCTTATATTGGCAGTATTTTATTTCAGCGGATGGATAACAGATGACAACAAATGGTTTATTCTTGCGGCCCTTGCGGCTTTCGGCCTTCTCTTTCTTCTCTGGAGATTCACAAACACTTTGGGCAAGAGAATGGGCTTCTCCGCGGATACTAATGAGCCAAAGCTGATTGTGGACAACACCGGCTTGCATGCCGCCCCCTTCATGGATGCCACGGGAAACAAGGCAGGCGCCCTTCTGGGCGACGTGAAGCACGACCCGCTCCAGTCCGGAGGGCTTGGAACTCCCGCCCACCTTAGAGTTGAATCCGGCGCAATCCACCGCTCAAACAAGGGAGTTTTGTTCATTGACGAGATGGCATCTTTGAAGATGCGCTGGCAGCAGGAATTGCTTACCGCCATGCAGGAAAAGAAGTATTCTATTACCGGGCAGTCGGAAATGAGCTCCGGCGCAATTGTAAAAACCGAGCCTGTGCCCTGCGATTTTGTCTTGGTTGCCGCCGGAAATCTTGCGGACATGAGGCACATGCACCCGGCAATGCGCTCAAGGATAAGAGGCTCCGGATATGAGGTTTACATGGAGGACACCATGGAGGACAATGGGGAGAACGAGGACAAGCTCGTGCAGTTTGTGGCGCAGGAAGTGCACAAAGACGGCAAAATCCCCCATTTTGATTATTCGGCGGTGAAGGAAGTAATTTCTGAGGCAAGAAGAAAATCCGGGAGAAAGAAAAGATTCACGCTTAATTTGCGCGAGCTTGGCGGGCTTGTGCGCGCTGCGGGAGACATAGCAACGGAGGAGAACGCTCCGCTTACAAACGCCCAGCATGTAAAGCGCGCGCGGGGCCTCTCCCAGACCATGGAGCAACAGATGAGCTCTCGCGCGATTGAGTTTAGAAAAGAGTATGAGGTCTTTAGCACTAAGGGTGCGCATATAGGAAAAATAAACGGCCTTGCGGTCCTCGGGGACGGCTCTTCCGGAATTGTGATGCCCATAGTTGCGGAGGTTACTCCCGCCGCCTCAAAGAACGAGGGCAAGCTCATTGCAACAGGAAAGCTTGGCTCAATTGCAAAAGAGGCGGTTGAGAATGTGTCCGCCATAATCAAGAAGCACCTTGGAAGAAACGTTGCCTCATACGACGTGCATGTGCAATTTTTGCAGACTTATGAGGGGGTGGAGGGCGACTCCGCCTCCATTTCAATTGCGGTTGCCATGCTCTCGGCTATGGAGGAGCTGCCCATAAGGCAGGACATTGCCATGACCGGCTCAATTTCAGTGCGCGGAGACGTGCTGCCAATAGGCGGGGCTACCGCAAAAACAGAGGCGGCTATTGAGGCGGGCATAAGCGAGGTAATTGTTCCAAGAAAAAACGCGGACGACATTTACCTTCCAAAAGACATGCAGGACAAGATAAAGATTACTCCCGTGGACAATTTGGTGCAGGTTTTGGAAATAGCGCTAAAGGACTCGCCCAAGAAGAAGAAAATTATAGACAAGATTGCAAAGCTTGTGAAGTAGGGCGGATATTTACCGGTTGCGGGCCGGACTGCAAGCCCAGTGGCAACGCCTCCGGTGGCAATAGCATGGGATCTAAACGGCAGCCTTAGCGCCGGCCTCGCTTGCGCCCTTGCCCACGTTGGTGCCGGACAACACGAATATCCCCCAGAAAAGGCGGGCGGGCTCCAAGACGGAAATATACAGCCCGGAATAGTCAATGCCGGCGTAGCAGGCCACCAAGCCGGCCACATCCCCTCTTGGAAGATAGTTAAACTGCTCTAGGGCATCTTCTCCGGCAAGGATTTCTTTGCTGGCAGGCAGGTATAAACTGGATTTGTTGGCCCAGCCAGAGGTTCCGGTGGGAATGAGCTTAATTGTTTGAGTGGACAGCTCAGCGAGAGTTACAGTTGCATCATTGAAGCCGTTGAACTCAAGGTTGAAGTTGTCTGGGGTAAGGTTGCAAACCCGGACAAGGCACCCGTTGGGAGAACCCGAATAATCCTCGCCGACTATGCCTGTTATGGAGTAGCCGCTATGGGAATAAACGATTTTATCTCCCTTGCACAAAGGGCTGTCGGATTTCTCAAGAAAGGTGCGGGTGAGCAGCCATTTACTCCAGAGATGTTCGTTGGCATCACGGGAGAGCTTGTTAAAGGAGTTGCGGTTTGCGAGAATAGGGGCAATTTGGCTTAGGGTGAAGAAGGGAACGCACATTTTTATGCACATG
>JAZDKV010000045.1:0-4046 GCA_043802645.1 Microcaldota archaeon
CACTACTGCCTTGACAATAGAAAAGCCGGGGAAAACGGAGTTCTCTGCGATTGCCTTGACGCGGTTGTATTGGGTTATTTCCCCTGCGGCGAGTGCGCGGGGGAAATTCTTGAGGGGCACGGAAATTATTACTTGCGAGAATATTTTGCAAAATCCCTCTCCTCGGAAATGGGAACGGATTCATACCCTGCCCTCAAGCAGCTAATGTACGAAAAATACGGCATAAAGCCGGATGAGCAGGCATAATCGGCAAAATCATTCAAGCCGCAATAAGCTCAATATATTCCGCCTACTCCTTCCTTGACAAAATAACCTGCGCCTGCTCCCGTATTTTCTCTGCCCTGTGCCTCTTTATTCCAAGCGACTCAAGCTCCCTCTCCTCGCACGCCACAAGCTCCTTTAGCAAAATAATGTTTGCCCCATGAAGCTGGGCAAAAGTCTTCCTGTCAAGTTTTGGCAATATGGTAATCGGGTACAATTGGTTCTCCTCAATTCTCACCTGTATGCTCTCGGATGAGGGAAAAGACCATCCAAGCAGTTTCAGCCCTACGCAGTCCGCGTATTGTATAACATCCCCGCTAAATTTCGTATTGGTTGCAAGCCACACAGAATCAATGGAATCGTCAGCTTCCCTCACGTCCAAAAATCGGGCCCATGTATAAAGGGCGCTCTGAATCGGGCATTTCAGGTGCGGCGAATTGTGGAATTTGCACTCAACTATGCTTTTCGTAGCCTTTTTGCCCTCCATCGCAGGTCTGGTGGCAACCACGTCCACCTCGTGCGTTATGCACCTGCCCGGAATAATTTGCCTAAGCTTTGTCTCATATCCCCTTCCTTTCAAAAGCGCGCCCACAAAAGTCTCAAAGGGGTATCCGTCAGGCCCCAGCCTGAAAAGAGAAGATTTGAGCCCAAGCCTCGCCGCGGCTCCCGGGCGCAGCCTCTTCAAATGCAAAAAAGCCAGCCTATAAATTTTATTAGTTGAGATGTTCGGGGTAATCTCACCCTGCATGGACTCAATTACCTCGTCGCACAAATTGCCCCCGGCGCCAGAGCGCCTCAAAGCCTTTCTTATCTTATTCCAGTCAAGGGGCTGCAAGGTCCCGTCTGCCTTGCGCACAAAAGTCTCAGGCATGCTACTGATAGGGGCATAACAAATAAATACCAATCATTTTTAGCAGGCTGCCCCTTAGGGCTAAAAATTCAAAACCAAGAATCCCCTGCCACAAATCCCCCTGCCTCCCCTGCACAATATGCAAACTCATGCCTAAAATCCTCCCCTAAAGGCGCACAACCCCAAAAAGGCTCAAGCCCAGAATAATTATGGGCTGGTGCACAAAATAAATCAAAAGCGTATTGCGCCCAAAAACCCCAAGGGCCCTCGCAACTACCCCTCTCACCTGCAGCTCATCAAACCTCCTCTCATATTGCGGGTATAGCATTTTTCCAAGGAACATCCCAATCAAAAATACCCCAAACCAGGGGGCAAGGGGGAAGTAGTCCAAAGTAAAAAGCCCGGAAATGGGAAATCCAAGAAAAAATAGCGCCGGATTTGCAGCTGTATATTCTCCCGCAAGAAGCCCGAACAAAACAATAGCCGCCCCAAAAATCGCGTTCAGAAGATAAAACCTCTCAAAAAAATACCCCAAAACAATTGCCGCTCCTATAAGGTGCAAAACCCCGAAAATGACAACCCCCTCGTGCGGGTAAATCCACGTAGCCAAAGTTATCAGCATGCCAAGGGCGAATATCTGCGCCCCCCGCGGCAAATATTTTGAAAATTTCATTTTTCCATGCAATTTTGCCCTGCTCATGCTCAAATGCAAAGAAAACCCCGCAAGCAGCACAAATAGAACTGCTGCTATGTGCCCGAAAATAAGCCACTCGCCAGTTGGCAGAAGCCCCGGCAGCACACCGAAAAAATGCAAATCAAAAACCGCATGGTAGGCAACCACCATTATTATGGCAATTCCCCGCAGGGCGTCCACTTCAAGAAACCTTTTCATTCAAGAACCTTCTACTTTTCTTTCAAAATTTCAAGGATTTTCTCATGCAAAATAGAATTCGTAGCAACCATATTCGGGCTCTCCAATTTCCATTCCTCGCCGTTAATTTCCGTGACTCTTCCGCCCGCTTCCCTCACAAGAAGAGTCCCAGCCGCGCCGTCATGCGGGGCCATGCGAAATTCCACGCAGATATCCGTAAGCCCCAGTGCCACATATCCTATGTTATACACCGCTGCGCCCAAATTTCTTACGTTAAATACTTTTTTGCCCATTCTTGAATATGCCTCCAAATTCTTGTCCGCGTTGCTTCCGTGCGGGTCATGGCATATAAGCCCCATTGCCTCATTAATTTCTCCTCTTTTTGAAACGCGCATCCTCTTCTTCTCCCCTAATTTCCCATCCTCAAATCTGTACTCAAAAGCCCCCATCCCTTTCTGCGCAACCAAAAATATCCCCTGATTAGGGAAGGCAATTCCCCCTGCCTGCAATTCCCCCTTTTTTGCATAAGCGATTGAAACTCCCCAAAGGGGCAGCCCGTAAGCATAATTATTAGTCCCGTCAAGCGGGTCTATAACCCAGCAGTCATCCGCGTATAAATCCGCCTTGTCCATCCCCTCTTCCGCAAAAATAGTGTGCCCCGGAAATTTGCCAAGAATTTTTGAAACAATCAATTTCTGCGATGCAAAATCCGCCCCCGTAACCAAATCGTGCCAATTCTTCTTGCTCACCGTGGCCTCTCCCTGCATCTTTAGCAGAAGTTCGGACGACTCCGCAAGCATTTCAAGCAAAAATTTCTCCATACGCACAACCCGTTTTTGCGCTCTCGTGCACCAACCGCCCGCAGGGCGGTTGATTGTCTCGGACCCGGTGGGTGAAGTCGGCCCTTCGGACCGCCAACCCCCCGTTCCCTCGGCTTCTTCCCACCAAAACCCTTCGGGTTTTGATGGTGCCGCCGGCACTTCGTGCCGTCGCACACCAACCGCCTTGCAGGCGGTTGATTGTCTCGGACCCGGTGGGATTTGAACCCACGACCTTCAGCTCTCATCAAGGCACGGCGCATTGCCGCGCGTGCCTTATAGAAGGCTGTCGCTCTATCCAAGCTGAGCTACGGGCCCGTATTTTTATGTATTGGGCATGAATATAAACGTGTTCAGGCTTTCCAAAAGAGAAAGGGCGGTTCAGGCGCAAAAAGCCTTCAGTTTATAAATTCTAGTCTGCATTCACTATGAATATTCTAAACGTATTAGCATGATTCTTAGAGGTGGTTCCATGGAAGGCGACAAAGTAAAAGAAATTGTATCTCTCATGGAAATGGTTATAGAGGACACGGCAGTCCCAAAAAACATAAGAAAAGTAGTCCAGGAGGCAAGGGAGCATCTGCGCTCAAACGAGGAGCTTACTACCAGGGTTTCCTCCGCAATCTACTCCCTTGACGGGGTGGATGAGGACATAAACATGCCCATGCACGCAAGGACCCAAATATGGACCATTCTCTCGGCCCTTGAGTCCATGGACAAGTAAAAACCTTTTTCTCCCCTAAACCCCCCTTTTTGAATATTAATCCCCTAATTACTTTCAGGGTTTAGATGAAAGAGGACATAGAGCTGCTTTACCAGAATAACGTCCGCCTCACTCCGGATGCATACCACCTAATACTGCAAAGGCAAATCCCAAAAGAGGCGATAAGCGAGCTCATAAGCGCAAAAATCCCCTTCCTAAGCGACGAGCAGGTAAATCAAATCCTCTCAAAGCACACTGAAAACACAATTCCCATAGACCCTGAAAAAAAGCTTTCCGTTCCGGCCCCCCAAGTTGAAATAATCCGCACCCCAAAATTCTCTCCCATAGCAAAGGAATATTCCCCAAAAATAAAAGTGCATGAGCACCGAGACGTCTCCGGCCAATCCCGCTGCATGGGCACGGTTGAGGATTTCGTTGCATACTTTCGAGACAGATACAAGCAGGAATCAACAATCCTCAAGCAGCGCACCTGCCAATACCCGATTCTGCGCTCCGACCAGATGCAAAAAAATTCCGGCACAA
>JAZDKV010000046.1:0-3302 GCA_043802645.1 Microcaldota archaeon
CCGGCATCGCCCTCACCCCGTGCCTCTCAATTTCCTTGAGGGGCATAACCCTCACAAGTTCGGAGTGTTTTTTTCCAAAGGCTTTCTCAACGGCAACTTCTATCTTTTTTCCCTCGCCCACTTTCAGCCTGGGAATCTCCTCCTCAAGGCCGGCAATCATGGCCCCACGCCCTACAAGGACAAGGCGGGAGCCGTATTTTGAAGTATTTGACCATATGCCCTCTTTTTTTGCAATCTCCTCATCGGTAGTCTCAAAAACCGAGCCGTCGGACAGCCTTCCCGTAATCTCTATTTTTACCAAATCCCCGTCTTTTACGTCCGCCATGGCATCAACATTAGCATATAATTTGTTTACTTATTGGTCAATTCTGTTTTTAAATGTGGTCATTCAAATCCATCTCATCACGTGGTCTAAATGGATTTCTCGGCAAAACAAATCGGGGTATACGCGCTTATAGCGGTTTTTATCTTCTCCACAATCGCCATTTACATGGGGGGATTTGCAGGCTCGGGCCAGCAGGCCCAGCAAATTGACCCATCCAAGATAATCTCCGGATATGCAAGCGCAAACGTCACCCTCTCATCCTACGACCCGCTTCTTGAAGTTGACAATGCAAACAACAATTCCCTGCAAATAATCTCCGCCCTCAAAAAAAGCGGCGACATAATCCAGCAGATAAAAACTTCCAGTTCAATTCTCATAACCGCCTCTAATTCCTCAAGAATCCCATACATCTCCCGCCTGCTTGCCTCCTCTGGGGCAACAACTTACGCGGATGCCACAATAAGCGCAAAAGAAGTATATTTCTCCTCGGATTCCGGAACCGAGGTGCTAAAAGATTTCTCCTACCGTGCAAAAATGCAGCCAGTATTTGAGGAAGGGGAGCAGTTCCCGATAACATTTAGCGCCAGCGTGCTAAACGGGGAGCTTTACACCTACTCAAGCCCATCTATTGTCCCGCAGGCCCAATTCAGCCTCTGGGTCAAGCCCCTCAATGCAACAATAAATTCAACCTCGGTCCGCATTGAAGTTCCCTGGAGTTCAAGAAACATAACTCAAGCCCAGATCGAAGCGGTTTTGGGCTCTCAGGTGCAAACAAATTTCAGCCCGCGCTCTTTCGTGTCTTTTGATTCCCCCGTCTCCGAGCAGATTCTCTCGCAAATTTCCCTCTCAAAGCCGCCGTACATAACTTCCCTGCAGCCAAACAGCTTTTCAATATCCGGCAATTTCACGGACTCGGCGCAAATCGTGCAGGACCTCTCCCAGTATGGCATAACTCCCTCATTTCCGCCCTCGTACATAGAGCTATCCGATTCCCAAAATGCAACCCTGCTCGCACAAGAAATTGCCGGCTCAACGCTTCTTAGCGGGGCGCAAGTATCAGCGTCTTACGTTCTTGAGCTCGTACTGCCACCAGAAGTGGACTATGGCTCAAAACGCTATTCCATCGCGCAGCAGAGCGTAATGATAGAATCCCAAACGCCGCCATCTGACGATTACAGCCTGCTAATTCTTGCCACTCCCATCGGGAGCAAGATTACCCAATATTCGGTCAGCGCATACGGCCCAGACTTGCTCTCAAACCCGAGCGCCCAGCAATCGGAGAATGGGGCCTCCGGCGCAGGCGCAGAGCCTCTTTCACCCTATGCAGATTACCCGGTTCAAACTTCCGACGCCGTTTCTGCCGATTCTTTGCCCCAAAGCCAGCCGGCCCAAAATTCTTCAAATGATTCTTCTGCCCAAAGCGCGCAGCAGGAAATTTCCGCAAACAATTCTTCCACATCATAAAACTAAAAGCGCAAAGGCAGCGTTAATACTTTTTAAGCTTTTATCACCCATCTCAACTACGCATAGTTTGTTTTTTAGAGGTGGAATTTTATGTCAGAGAAAAGGCCATTTGATGTGCTGAATACGTCATTGAACAACTCGGTGATTATAGGCATGAAAGGCGGGTATGAGATGAGGGGAACCATGGTCTCATACGACGTGCACATGAACATTGTTCTTGAAAAAACCGAACAGCTTGTAAACGGGGAAGTAAAGCGCGGAATAGGCACTGTCCTTTTGCGCGGGGATTCTGTAGTATATATCTCGCCGGCATAAGCCTGCCAAGCTTCATGGATCTTTCTATCCGTTTTTTCATCTTTTATTTTTTATTTCTGCTTACTGCACCGGTTTTCGGGCACGTGGCGCAACGGTAGCGCGCCTGCATGGCATGCAGGAGGCTGGGGGTTCAAATCCCCCCGTGTCCAAGCGAAGCTTGGAGCGGGGGGCCGACGGCACGAAGTGCCGGCATTGCCCCCCGTGTCCATTAGAAGGGGCCCATCGCCAACACCCGCTTGCCCCTTTCTAAACCCCTATAGTTCCACTCAAACTCGCGCATATTGCTCGCATGCACAGCCTGCTCGCAATATGCCCTCGCACTCAAAAAACTTTATTCTGCCCTTGCCACTCTTGGCGGGGCCCATCGCCAACACCCGCTTGCCTATTTTCCATTTCTGGCAAAATTTCGGCAAACTTTTAATAGATGCCCCGCTAGTTTTAGAGTACAAACTCCATGAGGTGCTTATATAGAATCAATAGCAATCCCGATTTCATTCGTCGCCGGCATACTCTCATTCCTCTCTCCCTGTGTCCTCCCAATAGTTCCCGGGTTTCTTGGCTACATTTGCGGCATAGGCTCAAACACTTCCAAAAATATCAAGGAGTTTGCAAAAGAGCACCCTCTGCACCTGTTTCTAAATTCCGCATTTTTCGTAGCCGGTTTCACTTTGGGTTTTGCCGCAATAGGAATACTTCTCTCCGGCATCCTTGCATTTGCAAGCTTTGAATTGCGCATCTGGCTCTCAAGAGTAGGCGGCCTCCTCATAATATTTTTCGGCCTCTTCATTCTAGGGATAATCAAAATTCCATTCTTGCAGCAGGAGCACAAGCTCAAGCCCATGCAGACCAAATATCAATATCTTACATCCGCAATTTTCGGCCTCACATTCGCGGTGGGCTGGTCCCCCTGCGTAGGTGCAGTTCTCGGCTCAATACTCACCTTGGCGGCAACAGATCCAACAGGGGCATTTCTTCCAATGGTCGCCTACGCAATCGGCCTCGGGATACCGTTTCTTCTAATCGGAGCCTTGGGCTCGCAGGCAGTTGAGCTGCTGCGAAATTTCCGTTCCTTCCTTCCATATTTCAACTTAATCTCCGGAATTCTTCTGATAATTCTCGGAGTCCTTGTAGCAACCCAGCAGCTTGAGCAGCTGGCAAGCCTCGTGCTTCCGGCGCAGCTGCTGCCATTCTTGAACGG
>JAZDKV010000047.1:0-2870 GCA_043802645.1 Microcaldota archaeon
GGATTGCAGGTATGCCGAAATGCAGCAGAGAAACTGCCTTTTCTGCCTCCATCAGTACCAGCCGGTGGCCGAAACCTACTGCCCGACTCCGGTGCCAGATTATCTCACCCAGGCATACTATACTCCTGAATCAATCCCCGACAACCCGAACATGACTTACATAGTTGTGAATTCAGTGCCTTCAATGGGCGGCGGAACCTACCCCGCAGTGCAGGGAAGCTGGAACTACCACCTTGAGCTGCCCGAATTTCTCATAAAAAATGAGAAGAACTTCTCATATGTGTGCAGTACTGATGATTTCACTTGCAGGACTGAGGAACAGACTCTTCTAAGGCAAAAATTCGGCTCAAGCATACAGGGCGGCACCAGTGTTGAGCACCAGATATGGGACATGGCTGGGCCGCGCGACATGTCAATTTGCGGCTATTATGTGCGCTCCCCCTACGGCCCGTCTTATTTGCAGAGGTTCTTGGCGCTGCCCAAATACAATGACCCGAAGCTTAACGGGAACACGCCCTATTCTTCCTTGGGCTTTGGAATAGAATCATTCAATGTGGGAGCATGGGCTGGAGGCTATCTTGATCAGGGGCAGGACCTGCAGAGCTCCTCAAGAAACGACCCGGAGGTGCGCTCGCGCGTAGATTACCAGTACTATGCAACAAGCGGGCAGACTATTCCCTACTGTGCCGCCCCCTTCTATGTGGGAATGGCGGGGTGCAAATCATGGGAAATGTGCGCAAACAACATCCTCTCAAAATCGCAGGGAGTGGGGCGCTTTGCAATTTCAGACAGCTCCGACAATCCGGCTTATGATTACAACATAGACTCGCTTCTCTATGACGCCTATGACTGGGGCGGGGTGCGCTCATGCAACTAAGAACAAAAAAGGGCCAGCCATCCGTAGAAGCTCTAATGGTGTTTGCAATCGCCATAGTGTTCATCATACCTCTTGTGCTCATATTCTACTCATCCACCTCCCTGCGCCTTGAGACTCTAAATTACATGGAGGCAAAGGCTTTTGCGCAGAAAATATCCGATGCCGCAGGCGAGGTATGGTATGCGGGCAAGGGCTCAAGAAAAACAATACTTGTGGATTACCCATCCTCAATGACCGGCATAGTTTTGAGCGGAACCGGCATTCCCTGCCCAAATTATAATGGGCAGATAATATGCGACGAGTCAATAAAATATTCCGGAAGGGACATAATACTCTCGTTTAAAACCGAGAGCGGGGAGAAGGCGCAGATGGACATTGTCTCCCCCGCGCCCCTAAAGAACAATTACGGCATAACCGGCCAGTATATATACGAGCAAAGGCTTGATTCCCCGGTCTCAATAGACGGGCAAATAAGCTCCGGGCTAACCGTGCTTGTAATCAAGAACGAGGGGCCATACGTGAACGTGGTGCGATATGTTGACGGGGCAAATTACTAAACCGTGATGAAGATGGATTTGCAAAAATTAAGAAAAAAAGGGCAGGTTTCCATGGAGGTCATGGCGTACCTCGGCTTCTTCATGCTGGTCTTTGTGGCGGTCCTTATCTTTTTGCTCTCCGGATTCAACACTGACATAAGCAAGCGCGAATTCGTCCTTGCAAAGCAAACCGCCGGGCAAATCGCCGACGACACGCAGTTCATAGCCAAGGCAGGGCCGGGCTTCTGGGCAAATTTCAGCGTCCCGCAGAGGATAAACGGGCGCACTTACATCGCGCGCTTTGTAAGCTCAGGCCGGCTTTATATTGACGTGGACGACCCAAGCGGAATGAGCTTCTCCTATCCAATCGCCGTCTCAAACATAAGGCCCGGCTGGAGCGGCACGGACAACCTTCCAAACAACAAATACAGCACGTATATTGATTCGGACGGCATTGAGCGCGAGGCGGTCGTAGTGGATGCCTCAAAGGGATGGATAGCCTTCAACTATACAAACACAGCGCAAGGCCCGCAAATACTGGTGAAATAAATGGAGTGCAAAAAAGGGCAATACTTCTCATTTGACGCCATTGTTGCGGCAGTCATATTCGTCCTTGCAATGTCAATACTTGCAAACCACTGGTTTTCGCTGCGCTCGCAGATGGATGAGCAAACTTTATTTTTGCAGGATGAGGCGCTGCGCATATCCGACCTTTTTCTCTCCCCCGGAGATTATAATGTGCCTGGCGGGAACCCTTCAGTGCAGATTCCCTGGTATAAAGACCCGCTAAAGGCATCCCGCGCTGGCTTTGGGGTAAACGGCTCTTTTGAGGGAAACCTTGTTTATGACGAGAATTTGGACCCGTCAATTTCAAAGGCTGCCGACTATCTTGTTGAGGGAAATAAGTATGAGGACTCCCTCCTGCTTATGGCTGCGGGGGCAAATTACTACGCGGAGTTCAACTTGAGCATAACAAACCCGGAGGATTTCAATTTCAAAACGGTGAGTATCAACATGCCGCCGCTAAATTATGCCATAGGCAAAAAGCCGCCGCAGCTCTCTGACGCAATAAAAGTTGTGCGGCCGGTTGCAGTTATAAAAAATTACCAGCTTACCTCAAACCCTCTTGAGGGAAGGACTGCCTACTATATTGGGAACATGACTGTTTATGTCTGGTCTGCAAGCAACAGGTAAAAATAAGCAGAATATTGGTTTTATGGTTCTTGTTTTAGCATCTTGGCATACATGCCACCGGAAAACACCCTTCCAAAAGCCTTTATAGGTTTGTTTTGAATTACAATACCACCTGTTCCATTTACTCGGTACAGGCGGGGCTGGGCATTTCATTCCCCGACCCCTCCAAAAAAGAAAGTTTGGTGTGGAACCAAATAATCAGGGTTTGTTGCTTATGCGGCTTTTACTTGAACTGGAAGCATCTGCAGATTGCGCGTATGACC
>JAZDKV010000048.1:0-9826 GCA_043802645.1 Microcaldota archaeon
CGCAATATTGCGCCTTGGGGCGGATTGGAAATTGCTTTAGCTGCGGGGAATTTGAAAAGAAATTGAAAAAATGCTGGAAGTTTTCGGCTGCAAAAAATTGAAAAAAGAAAAAGAAAAAAGGCGGGAACTTATCCCGCAAGGGCTGCGTCTATTGCCGACTTGAAGGAGCCATATGGCTGTGCGCCTACAAGCATCTTGCCGTTGATGAAGAAGCTGGGGGTGCCGGATACTCCGAGGCTTGAGCCCAAATTCTCCTGCGCGGCTACGTCTGCGGCTTTTGTGCCCCCGTCAAGGCAGGCGTTGAATTTGACTGTGTCAAGGCCGAGGTCTGCCGCGTGCTGCTTGAGAGAGGGGACGTCAAGGGTCTGCGCTGTGAAGAGGGTGTCGTAGTATTCCCAGAACTTGCCCTGGTCCTGCGCACACTCGGAGGCTTCTGCGGCCTTTTGCGCGTAGGGGTGCAGCGAGTTTAGCGGGAATTGCATGTAGACAAGCTTGATTTTGCCTGCATAATCCTGCTCAACCTGCGAGATTGTCGGGTATGCCCTCTGGCAGAAGGGGCATTGGAAGTCGGAGAACTCAACTATTGTGACTGGCGCATTTGCGTCTCCCCTTGCGGGCCTGCCGGTTGTGACAATGTTTGCCACCTTTGTTGGCTGGGGGGCGGTTGGCTGCGTGGGGGTTGGAGTTGGAGCCACCTGCGTCGGAGCAGAGCCGCCGTTTAGGTTAAGGGCAAAATCCTTTGCGCTAAGTGTTGATGCAAGCCCGTTGACTGAAGCTGAAATTGAGCCCATTGAGAAAAATATGCTCGCGGAGAGAAGGGCAGCCCCTACCAAAAAGGCAAAGGCAAGAACATACATTTGCGTTGAAGTATCTGCGCCGGAGCTGCCGGAATGGCCGCCATGGTGCGAATGCTCGCCTGAATTTTCACTCATTTATACACCTCAGGAATTAGTTTATTGGAGAGGGCTTTTGGTGCATATTTAATTGTTTGCCCAAATTTAGCCATATTGTGCAAGAGTTTTAAATTTTGCAAGAGAGGGTTTGGCAGGAGGGGTGCAAATGGAGAATACGAGTTCTGTAAGGCTGATTTCTGTAACTTCCGGGATGCTTGAGAAGCAAAAAACTCCCGAAGAAATAATTACTTATTGCGCGCGGGTGTCAAACCCGAAAAATCAGGAGAATACAGGGACTGCGCCAAAGCTTCTTGCGTTTTGCATAAGAAACGGGCACTGGTCTATTTTTGAGATGGCGGACATGTGCCTTGAGATTAAGACTTCGCGGGCAATTGCGCAGCAGATTTTGAGGCATAGAAGCTTTTCTTTCCAGGAATTTTCTCAGAGGTATGCAGTTGCAACCGAATTTATAACTTATGAGGCGCGAAGGCAGGACTTGAAAAATCGGCAGAATTCAATTGATGATTTGCCCGCGGACGTGCAGGAGTGGTTTTTGCAGGCGCAGAAGAAAGTGCAGGAGGAAAGCCACGGGCTTTACGAGCAGGCGCTGCAAAAGGGGATTGCGAAGGAGTGCGCGAGGTTTTTATTGCCGCTAAATACGCAGACTACGCTTTACATGAAGGGGAGCGCGAGGAGCTGGATACATTACATAAAGGTGCGTGCGGATGAGAGCACGCAGAAGGAGCATCGGGAGATTGCTCTGGCTGCAAGGGAAATATTTTGCGAGAATTTCCCGTCTATTGCGGCCGCCCTTGAGTGGAGGAAGGAGGAGGGTGCGCAGGAGCAGAAAAGCTGATGGGAGTGGAGAGTGCGGCTGCCCTTTGGGCGGAAGAAAGAAGATAATATAAAGGCTCGAGTGGTTTGGCTTTCATGGATGATGAGACCACCTTTTTTGTGCTTTCAGCCGGCGCATTTTCTGCTGCTGCAAATAAGGAGCCTTCTTTTGAGTATTCCCTTGTGCAGATACCGATGGAAAAAGTTGAGAGGGCGCTCTGGATGCTGGATGGGATTGAGAGAGTAGGGGAGAAGATTGGAGAGCTTGGGGAGAAGAAGAATGAGAATTTCGGCGGGGAAGTTGGGAATGAACTTCTTGGCCTTAGGGCAAAAGTTTCCGGGATGAGAAGAGAGATGAACGATTACCTTGGGAAAAATGCGATTTCATATTTGAAAGTTATTGAGAGGGGGCAGCAGACTTTTTTTGAGGGGGACGGAATTCCCTCAAGCGCTCTAAAGGACATGGTTGGCAAGGGGCTTTTGGATGAGGCAGGGGAGAATTTGAGGGGGAAGAGAGGCAGGCTCATTTAGGCGAGGAAATATTTTAGTAAAAGGAGGGTGGCTTGATTAGGCAAGGAAATGCCTTGGTGGAAAGAGGAAGCTTGATTAGGCAAGGAAATATTTTTTCATGCCCGCCATCTTAAGCGCTTATTTTTCCTTTTTGAAAATCAAAGATGAGCAGCCTTGCCGCCGCGTTTGTGTCCGGCTCTCCGCCTTTTAGGAGCATTTTTCTTCTATGCGCTATCGCATCAAGGATGTCCTGCGGGTCGTGGGAGGAGGGGGAAATTGAGTAGTGTTTTTCTATTTCCCCCGGATTTTTTTTGCTTATAGTAAAAAGTATTTTTTTTGCCGCGCCAAACGGGTCGGTTATGTTCTGCGCATCTATTGCCGCATATGCCGCCAAAGAATCGGCGCTTATGCCCCCTCCCGCAACTCCAGGTGCGTCAACGAGGCGGGAATTTGAATCAAAATTAATCCATTGGATGCCTCTTGTGATTCCTGAGCGAAAGCCGGTTTTTGCAATTTTTTTCCCGGTGATGGAATTTAGAAGCGAGGATTTCCCGACGTTAGGGATTCCGAAAATGAATATGTCTATGGGCGGCTCTTTTGAGAGGAGCTTTCTTGAGATTACTTTTTTTAGTTCCGATTTTAGGCGCGGGATGCCCTCTTTTGTTTTTGAGGATACGTAGAAGATAGGGGTTTTTTTGGTTTTTGAATTCATTTGGCCTTGATTTGGAAGCTCTTTTAGCAGGTCGGACTTCGTGGCGGCTATGAATAATTTGTCAAGGAATTTTGTCTCAAGCGGGGGAATTCTTGTACGCTCAACGTTTCTTGCATCCACTACCTCTATTGCCCATGCGCATTTTTGCAGGTGCATTTTGACCGAATTGTAGGTTCGCAGGTTGAAACTTTGCCCCTTCATGAGAGGATAGTGGGATATGGCGTTTATAACCTGTTTGGAGAAGGAACGCGGGAAATTTTATTGAGTTTATTGCGCGGTTTTGTTTTGCGCGGTTTTGTTTTGCGCGGTTTAGCTGATTTTTAGCGTTTTGGCAATTGGACTGGTTTTGGTTTTTGGTTTGGGCTTTTATATTTTGGTTTGCATATTTGGTTTATGTTAAAGGCAGTAGTTTTTGATTTGGACAATACTCTCGTGAATTTCTGGGAGTTCAAGCAGGAGTCTGCCAAAGCCGCTGCTGGGGCTATGGTTGGGGCGGGTCTTGGGATGGAGGAGGAGGCCGCGCGAAATCTCATTTTCAAAATTTATGAGCAGTACGGCGTTGAGTACCAGCTTGTTTTTACGGACTTGCTAAAGCCGTTTAAATTTGAGAAGATGGAATTTGAGAGGGTTAGAAATGCGGCGATTACTTCTTATTTGAGGGTAAAGGATGAGATGCTCTCCCCCTATGATGGGGTTGAGGGGATGCTTGAGTCTTTGCGGGAAGAGTATAAACTTGCCATTTTGACCGATGCCACGCGCGAGCAGGCGCACAAAAGGATTGAATTTTGCGGGCTGAAAGATTATTTTAACGCTGTGGGGACTTTCCATGACACGAATGTTTACAAGCCGGGGGTTGAGCCTTTTGAGAAGATTTTGGGGAAATTGGAGGTCGGGGCTTCGGAGGCCGTGATGGTTGGGGACAACCCCTCAAGGGACATTAGGGGGGCAAAGCGGCTTGGGATGAAGACTATTTTTGCAAAATGGGGGCACATGTACGGAAACGACGGGACTTCTGCGGATTTTGAGGCTGCAAAGCCTGAGGATATTTTGGAAATTGTGAAGCGGATTTAGGCGGAGTGGAGAAATAAACGGAAAAAGAGGAGGGTTTAGGCGGGATTGAGAAATAAACTGAAAAAGAATTGGGAGGCTGGGTAAATAAAAAAAATTAGAAGAAAAAAATAAGATGCCTCATTTCTAAGAACACCCGCTTGTCGCCCCGCACCGAACCGCGGGGGAGGGCACCTCCCCCTCAGTTTGAGGTTCCTCCTGATCCCCCTCCGACATTTGCGATTGCTACGAGCAACCGCTGGTTGCTCCGCAATCGATACATACGGTGCAGCTTCCGTTTCGCTTTACTTTCATGGAGCCGCAGCCGCCGCACTGGTCTCCCGTGTAGCCGAGGGCGCGAGCCTGCTTTACTTTCTCCCCGTGCTCATCCTGCATTAGAGGTGGCTGCATCGGAGAGGGCCGAGTTTGCGGCCCTTGCGTGTGCTCGGATAGCTTTGCCTGCACCACGTCGTCTTTTGCATCCACTGATACCGGGGGCTTTATGTGCACAAAGTCCGTCCTGCCAAGATACTCGTAGCCAAGGGCGCGGAAGATGTAGTCTATGATTGAAGTAGAATTCTTTATGGCGTCATGCCCCGTAACAGGCCCTGCCGGCTCAAAGCGCGTGAAAGTGAAGGTATCCACGAACTCCTCAAGCGGGACGCCGTATTGGAGGCCTTTTGAGACAGCGACTGCAAAGCAGTTTAGAAGGGATTTGTATCCTGCGCCCTCCTTGTACATGTCTATGAAAATCTCGCCCAGAGTGCCGTCTGGGTATTCTCCGGTTTTGAGATAGACTTTGTGCCCGCCGATTCTTGCCTCCTGCACATAGCCGTGCCTTCTTGGAGGAAGCTTCCTTCTCTGCAAGGTTGACATTACCACTGGCCGTATTGCCTCCTGCTCCATTGCCTGCTCCGCCTCAAGCGAGAGGGCTTTGAGGGCGTCAAGCTCATCCTCTTCGGAATCAGTTGTGGCGTTGAGGGGCTGGGAGAGCTTTGAGCCGTCGCGGTATAGTGCGTTGCATTTTAGCATCATTTTGTGCGAGAGCTCATATGCGTGGGAGACGTCCTCAATTGTAGCCTCCTTTGGCATGTTTATGGTTTTTGAAATTGAGCCGGAGATGAATGGCTGGACTGCCGCCATCATGCGGATGTGCGCCTCGTAGGGTATTGAGCGCGTGCCTTTTTTGCCGCACTTTGAGGCGCAGTCAAATACGGAGTAGTGCTCGGATTTTAGGTGAGGGGCGCCCTCTATGGTCATAGTGCCGCACACATAGTCGTTTGCGCGAGAGATGTCCTCTTTTGAGAATCCGAGGAATTTGAGAAGGTCAAATTTGGGGGCGTTCAAATCTTTCTCGGTTGCGCCAAGCATTTTCAAAAATTCGTCGGAGAGGACGTAGCGGTTGAAGGCAAAGCTTATGTCAAAGACGGAGGGCATCTGCCTCTCCACGAGGTCTATTTTCTCGTCGCTAAAGCCTTTTTCTTTTAGGGACTCGCGGTTTATTTTCGGGCAGCCCACTAAAGTCCCGTGGCCCTTGCAGTACTGCTCTATTTCCTCAATTTGCGCACGCGCATATCCCATGCGCTTGAGGGCTTTTTTCACGGACTGGTTTACGATTTTGAAATAGCCGCCTCCTGCGAGTTTTTTGAATTTGACTATTGCAAAGTCCGGCTCAACGCCTGTGGTGTCGCAGTCCATGAGAAGGCCTATGGTGCCGGTTGGGGCGATTACTGTTGCCTGCGCATTTCTATAGCCATATTTCTCTCCAGTGTCAAGGGCTTTGTCCCATGTGTCTTTTGCCGCCTGCACAAGATAGTGGGGGGCATATCGCTCGTCTATGCCCATGGGCTTTACGGAGAGCCCCTCGTATTCGTTTTGCGCGACATTGTAGGCGGCTCTGCGGTGGTTTCTCACAACTTTGAGCATTGCGGATTTGTTTCGCTCGTATGCCTCAAAGGGCCCTAGCACCTGAGCCATCTGGGCGGAGGTTGCGTATGCCTCGCCCGTGAGGATTGCGGATATTGCGCCCGAATAGGCAAGGGCCTCTTTTGAGTCGTAGGGAATTCCAAGCACCATGAGGACTGTCCCGAGGTTTGCATATCCGAGGCCGAGGGTGCGGTACGTGTATGAGCGGCGGGCAATTTCGGCGGAGGGGTAGCCGGCCATGAGGACGGAAATTTCAAGGACCATTGTCCAGAGGCGGATTGCGTGCCTCATTGACTCAACATCAAGAATTCCGTTTTCCTCGTCTAGGAATTTGGAGAGGTTTAGGGAGGCGAGGTTGCATGCGGTGTTGTCCAGGAACATGTATTCGGAGCAATTGTGGACCAGCAGGCCGTTTGCTACGAAATGGCTAGTATCATTTTCAGTCAAATCGTAGACCGGTTGCTCTCCTAGCAGTTCTATGCTCTCTAGGCTGTCCTCCAGAGGATCCGCATAAGCAGAAGTGTTTGTATTTAGCCTTGCAAGCGATGACGTTTTAGGGCTTGTTGGCAGAAAACCGATACTGCGCTCAAATATAATGCGTGATTTTTTGCTTATGCGAAGGCTGTGCATCTGCTGGACGGGATAGTTTTGCATTCCACCCTGCCCGTCCGGCAGCAATGTGGTTTTGTTGTTGGATGAACGCCTGTTTTTGTATATCTTGGCTTTTATCCCGAAGCCCAATAAGAGAAGTTGCACCTGCTCAAGCAATTCAAGGGACGAGCTGTCCAGTGATACATACTGGCTTTTCTCCCCGTAATCTGCTACGGTTCCATCGGCACTGAAAAGCCCTTGCAAAATTGAGGAAACAGAGGTTTTATCCAGGCTAAAAACTGCAGAGGTAAATGCTTTTGCAGTGCTCCCTTTGTTGAGAATGGCGAATTCTTTGGCCTTTTCCACCACGGCTCTTGCACTGGTGCCTATTCGCAAAGTTTGTTGGGGGCGGTTCACTTGGACTTGATGGGTCCCGTGGCCGTTCAGGGTATTCTCAAGCTTCCATGCACTAAGGCCATGCGCAACCCCGTAGGCCATATCTTCTGCCTCTGGTTCGAGAGTAACCATTGCAGTTTCCTGCTTCCCCATAAGGCACCCGTCCCCTACAAGCAGGCCTATGAATTCCGCTATTCTCCTGTCCATCCGGGCATTGCCAAAAACTGGCGGGATGAGTGCAAGCACGTCTTTTTTGGTAAGCTCTTTTGCGGGTACGTCTCCCCTGTTTTTTGTCCACACCTTATGGTCTGCCGTAAGCTTGAGGCTAAAACCTGCCTTTGTGCGCAATAGGTAGACCGGCTTCACGCCTGTTTTGAAGGCTGGGTTGATTGAATGGAGCTGGCCGTCAGAACCGACAACTCTGGCGCTTGCGCCAGTCAGGCTGTCGATTCGGGCCAACCCGCCTGAAGTTGAAATTAGAGTATCGCCGCTAACGCACGGGTTTGAGCCGTTTATGCGCCCGTCTATTGGGCATGTGTGCCACTCGTTTACGGTGTCATCAAACTGGATGCCGGGGTCGGCGCAGGACCATGCGGCGTTTGAGATTTGGGAGTAGAGCTCCCTTGCGGGAAGCTCCTTTGAGATTTTGCCGTCGGTCCGGCGGATGAGCTGCCAGTTCTCGCCTTTTGAGACGGCCTCCATGAATTTGTTTGAGACGCGAACGGAATTGTTTGAGTTCTGGCCGGAGACGGTTATGTATGCCTCGCCCTCGTAATGAGTGTCAAAGACGGGCATGTCAAATTTTTCATGGCCCTGCTGCACGAGGGAGAGGGCGCGAAGGACGTAATTTATCGGGACGTTTCTTGCAAGCGCGCCGGCTATTGCCGCCCTTAGGCGCTTTGAGGATTTGAAATCTGTGGTGTGCTCCTCCTTTGAGACTTTCATCAGTTTGTTCAGGGATTTTCTTATGGATATTGAGCCGGAGACCAATGCGGCTACTTTTTTCTCCTCGTTTGCTTTCCAGCCTATGAATTCTTCTATGTCGGGGTGGTCTATGTCAACTATTACCATTTTTGCTGCGCGCCTTGTTGTGCCCCCGGATTTTATTGCGCCTGCGGCGCGGTCGTATATTTTCAAAAATGACATGAGGCCGGAGGATTTTCCCCCTCCGGAGAGGGTTTCTCCGCTGCCCCTTAGGGATGAGAAGTTCGTGCCGGTCCCTGAGCCGTATTTGAAGAGGCGGGCTTCTCTTGTGAGTAGGTCAAAAATTCCGCCTTCATTTACCAGGTCGTCTGATACGGACTGGATGAAACAATTATGCACTACAATTCCGTTTGCCAAGAATTTCCCGCTTCCCGTCTGGATGTCATACACTTTTCGGGCGCCTTCGCTTTCAATCCCGACGATTTCCTCTTCTCGGATTATTGGAAGCGATTTTGAGCGGGCAACAAGCTTTTGAAGAAGCTCGAGTTTGGCCATTTTCTGGGTGCTTATGAACCCAATCTGTTCTGCAAACCTCTGCCTTGCGCTTCCATAGGAAATCATGACTTGTTTTGTATCATGCCTATCCTCGCGCCTGTCACGGTTTAGATTGATTCTGGAATAAATTCCGAGGCTGTTTAGAAGCTGCACAACCCCGAAGCTTAAGCTGTCAGATATCGTGGTCAGGCAGATATTCCCTGAATTGTGGCCATTATCCTTATTTATCCTGACGCACCCGTCCGCTTGAAACAGTGCTTTCAGAAACTCCCTTTTTTCCTGCGGGCTGGCCTCCATTATCCTTTTGGGAACCGACACCATTGTGCCCTGCCGAAGGAGGGAATACTCGCCCACAAAGCTGTGCAATTTCTTCCCTGACAGATGGATTCTCCTTCCTTTCAGCTTTTCATTATCCGTCTTGAATTGAGTTATCCAATAATGGGCGGACGGGAAAACTTCGCCAATGTCTGCCAATACGGCCATATGCTCATCGTCGTTTACGGTTATGATTTCCAGCCTCATCACTCCATTATATATGCCGACCGAACCGTCCCCCACTATCCAGCCTGCAAGCCGCGCTTTTGCAAGTTCGTCCGAGAAAACGTTTTTCTCCTTGACTTCGAGCACTAGAGGCTGCTGCATCTTCATGCCGGCACTCAGGGATTTGACTTCCTTCCACCCATATTTGCCACCATCTTTTCTCCTCTTTTCCGCTGAGAGCACGAGATGGTCCCCGGTAAGATCAATATAATTGCCATTTTTCAGCTGTATCCGGAATACCTCTTTTTCCCCGTTGTATTTTGCCGCAAGGATGGGCGTATATGATTCCCCATCAAAGACTTTGGCACCTACGAGGTTGTTTTCAACTATTTCGCCAATATACCTGATTCCGTCCTCGGTGTAAATTTGGGTATGAAATTCTGCGCATGCGTGGAGCTGGGGATGGGAGTAGGCGTCGTCCGAGCGCTTTAGCTCGCCGCTTTTTGCGTCCACATAGTAGTGGCCCTGGGATGAGCCGTTGATTCCATAGAGGTAGGAGAGGCCGTTGTTGAACCACTGCGGCGAATTTGGCGCCGCCATCTGGGAGAGGAGCATGTAGGAGAGCTCGTCCTCAAAGGCTTGGGCATCCTGCTGGGATGCAAAATAATTGTAGCGCTCGCCCCAGTGCCTCCATGTGGCGGAGAGGCGCTTTATCGTCTGCTTTGCAGAAGTTTCCGAGCCGAGGATGGGGGACTGGGTTTGTGGGTCAAGGATTATTTTTCCTTCTTTGTCCCTTTGCGGGACGCCTGCTTTTCTGAAATATTTTTGCGCGAGAATGTCGGTTGCTACCTGCGACCAGCCTTTTGGGACTTCCACGTTTGTAAGCTCAAAGATTACCGAGCCGTCTGGGTTTCTTATTGTGGAGGTGCGGTATTCGTATTCAAATTGGGTGAATGCG
>JAZDKV010000049.1:0-4232 GCA_043802645.1 Microcaldota archaeon
GCAAGATGGGAAGCAAGAAAAAGATGGCTGTTGAAATGGTGGTCAGATGAAAGCGTTATTGAATCATCGAGAGGACATTAAAACGGGACAACACAGGGCGCTTAGGATTGATTTTAAGGGAGTTTAACCTATCCCGGCTAATCCTGCGCCGTTGGCGAGCGAGCACGAAGGGCGAGCGAGGCAACGGGGGTGCGAAGTTCAGCAGAACTGCGGCACCTGCCGTTGGCGTAGATATTCTTATAATTATGCAACGAGATGGTTTTGCATGGCAAACAAACCTTTTATCGCCCTAAACCTCAAGGCATACGAGCAGTCCTATGGGGAGAGCGGGCTTGAACTTTGCAGGATTGCAAAGGACGTCTCAAAATCAACTGGAGTGAGAATTGTCGCCTGCCCAAACTATCTTCTTCTAAGAAGGGCGGCTGAACTTGGGGGCGAGGTTTTTGCCCAGCATGTGGACGGGAACAGGCCGGGGGCTTTTACGGGCTCAATAACCGCCAAAATGCTTTTGGGCGCAAAGGTTGCCGGAAGCCTGGTGAACCATTCGGAGAGAAGGCTCAATCCGGAGAATGTGAAAGTTTCAGTGGATGCGCTAAAAGAGGCAGGGCTTGAGTCAATGGTGTGCGCACAGGACATAAATGAGTGCGCGCAGTACGCCGCTTACAAGCCGACTTATATTGCAATTGAGCCCCCCGAATTGATTGGAAGCGGAATTTCGGTTTCAACCGCAAAGCCAGAAGTGATTACGGGCGCAATTGACGCGGTGAGGGAAGTGAATTCCGACGTGCAGGTGGTTTGTGGCGCGGGTGTTAGCAATTCGGACGACGTTAAGAGGGCTGTTGAGCTTGGGGTGCGGGGGGTATTGCTTGCATCGGCTTATGTCAAGGCTGCGCATCCGAGGCAATTTTTGGAAGAGATTGCAGGAGTAATTTAGGGATTAATTTATTTATGCGCCCGGGCTTTTTGCTTGCCGGATTAAATTAGGAGCATGTTTGAAATTTTAGGCGCATATTTGCAATTAGCTAAGGCTGAAAACCGGTTTTGGATTTTTTTCTCATTTTTCTGGCTGCTTGCCATAATCGCGGTAAGCCTTTGCAAGCTCGGCTTCTATTTGCGCCCTCTCCTCTTTTGAGAGGTTTTTGGATTTTAGCATGTCTTTTAGGTCGTTTGAGTATTGCTTTAGGCGCTCGCGCTCCGGGGTGTTTTTTGGGATTTTTGGCTGCGGGACTATTGGCTCCTGCGCCGTTGCGGCCGCGGGAGTAAGTTTTTTGGCAGAATCTTCTAGCTGGGTTTTTGCAAGAAGTTCAAGCGGATTGTTTGGGGGATTTTGGACGCGTTGCTGGCCGTGGAGTTTTTGGGAGAGCTGCGCGGGTTTTTGTTCTTGGGTTTTTTGAGAGCTTGAGGCTTGCCCTGTTTTTGAATTGCTTTGAATTGGCTGCGCTAAATTTTTGCCCGGATTTTTTTCATCCGGATTTTCCCCTGGCGCTGGGATTATGGCGATTTTCTGGCTCTCAAACGAGGTATTTGTTATGCACTTATCTGATTTTGAGAGGAATTCCTGCGCGAGGGAATCAAGGAAAGAGAAATCGGTTTGGGAAATTATGATGGAATGAAGGTGGGGATATGAGAATTTCATGTCGGCAAGCTTTTGCCTTATGGTTGTGGCGGTTTCAAACAGTTGGGTATAGAGGGCCGATTTTGATTTTTTGTGCATGCCGCCTGCGCGCTCAATTTCCTCTTTGGCGGCTTTTATTGAGCTTGCGTAGTTTTCAAACCATGCAACAAGCATTTTGAGGGTTTGGATTTCGCCCGGATTAACGCCTGATTTTAGCTTCTGCTCAACCGAGGAGAGGATGATGTCTGGGGCAAATTCAATTCTTGCAGCCCATCTTCTGGCATCGTCCGCGCCCAACTGGATTGCAGAGGAAACACCTGATGGCAAGAGAAGCACCCGAAAATGAGAGGAAGGCAAACTTTTAAGCCCTTTATTTTGTATTATAAACAGGATTAGGCGTGTTCAGGTGTAGATATGGCAGATTCAATTGAATTAAAAGTCGCAGAGGCTTTGCAGAATGACGTTGGGCGCGGGCTTGTGAGGATTGACTCAAAGGCGCGCGAGGGGCTTGGGGTTTCCACCGGAGACATAGTGGAGCTTAGGGGAAAGAGGAGCACCGCTGCCCTCGTGTGGCAGGCGCACCCGCAGGACGAGGGAATGGATATCATACGCATGGACGGCTATTTGAGGCAGAATACCGGGGCTGCTTTGGGGGACAAAATAAGCGTGAGGAAAGCTGAATTGAAAGAGGCAAAGAAAATTGTTCTCTCGCCGCGCGAGCCGATGAAATATTCTCCGGGCTTTGACCAGTTTATAAAAAAGAAGCTTATAGGCAGGGCTTTGACTCGGGGAGACACGATATTTGTCGGGATTTTCGGCACTTCCCTGCCCCTTGTTGCGGCAGTCGTGCAGCCTGCGGGAATTGTGCTTGTGAATGAGAATACTGAGTTTTTGCTAAAGGACGAGCCTACTAAAGACACCGGGGCTATGCCCTCGCAGATTTCATACGAGGATATTGGAGGGCTAAAAGAAGAGGTGCAGAAGATTCGCGAGATGGTTGAGCTTCCCATGCGCCACCCGGAGCTTTTTGAGAAGCTGGGGATTGAGGCTCCCAAGGGGGTTTTAATTTACGGGCCTCCGGGCACTGGAAAGACTTTGCTCGCAAAGGCAGTTGCCTCGGAGGCTGATGCAAACTTTATCCACATTGCGGGGCCGGAGCTTGTCTCCAAATTTGTGGGGGAGAGTGAGGAGAGGCTTCGCCAGATTTTCAAGGAGGCGGAGGAGAATGCGCCCACGATTATTTTCATGGACGAGATTGACGCCATTGCGCCTAAAAGAGAGGAGGTGAATGGAGAGGTTGAGAGGCGCATGGTCTCGCAACTTCTGACTTTGCTTGATGGCATGAAGGCAAGGGGCAAGGTAATAGTTATCGGGGCTACTAATCGCCCGAATTCAATTGACCAGGCTTTGCGCCGGCCGGGGCGCTTTGACCGGGAAATTGAGATTGGGGTGCCGGACAGGGATGCAAGGCAGGAAATTTTGCTTATACACACACGAGCCATGCCTATTGAGGAGAAGGACAACGAGGGCGGAAAGCTCGTGAAGGAGTTTGCAAACATTACCCACGGATATACCGGCGCGGACATTTCTTCTTTGGCAAAAGAGGCGGCGATGAAATCTTTGAGGAGGATTTTGCCCTCAATTGATTTGGACAAAGATATCCCGCCAAAGATTTTGGATGAGCTGCGGGTTACGCGCGAGGATTTCATGAATGCTTTGCGCGAGATTCAGCCTTCTGCCCTTAGGGAAGTGTTTGTGGAGAGGCCGAATATCAAGTGGCATGACATAGGGGGGCTTGAGAATGTAAAGGAGGAGCTTCGCGAGAGTGTGGAGCTGCCGCTCAAGAATCCGGATGTGTTCAAAAAATTCGGCATACGCCCGGTAAAGGGGATTTTGCTCGTGGGCTTGCCGGGGACTGGAAAGACCATGTTTGCAAAGGCGGTTGCCACTGAGACCGAGACCAATTTTATTTCAATTAAGGGGCCGGAAGTCCTCTCAAAGTGGGTGGGGGAGTCGGAGAAGATGGTGCGCGAGATGTTCAGGAAAGCGCGCTTGGCTGCTCCCTGCATAGTTTTCATAGACGAGCTTGATTCAATTGCAATGCACAGGGCAGGCGGGGAGGATGGCTCGCACGTTGGGGAGCGAGTTGTGGATACTCTGCTCACGGAGATGGACGGGCTTAAGGATTTGAAGAATGTGCTTGTAATCGGGGCAACTAACCGCCCGGACATAATGGACCCCGCTCTTTTGAGAGCCGGACGGTTTGACAGAATAATTGAAATTCCGGTTCCGGATGAGGGGGCAAGGCTTGAGATACTTAAGGTTCATACGAAGAGGATGCCTCTTGAGCCTGGCGTGGATTTGGCCTCTCTTGCAAAGGCAAGCGACGGATACACCGGCGCGGACGTTGAGAATTTGTGCCGTGAGGCCGGGATGGAGGCCATACGCAGGATTTCTTTGGCTGCAGGCGAGGGAAAGGCAGACTGGAGCAAAGTTGGGGGAGAAATGAGCGTTTTAATGGCTGACTTTGATTCTGCTGCCAAGAGGATAAAACCCTCGTTTAGCAAGGCGGATGTTGAGAGGCTGGACAAATTCAAGAGCGGGATGGATTTGAACA
>JAZDKV010000050.1:0-14067 GCA_043802645.1 Microcaldota archaeon
GGATTTGATTGAATGGATTTATTTGGATGGGATTTTTTGATTTTGGAGGGCGGGATGAAACGGAATTTTGGATTTGATTGAATGGATTTATTTGGATGGGATTTTTTGATTTTGGAGGGCGGGATGAAACGGAATTTTGGATTTGATTGAATGGATTTTCTTGCCTTTCTTGAAGGAATTTTGCTTGGTATTTTCAGCGGGCTTGTTCCCGGTGTGCACCCAAACACTATTGGGGCTCTCCTGCCGCAGATTTTAGGGGGGGAAAATCTTGCGATAATTTTGATTGGCACTTTGGGGGCTTATACTGCCGTGTCTTTTTTGCCATCTATTTTTTTGGGGATTCCGGAAGGGGACACGGTTATTTCGCTTCTGCCCGGGCAGAGGCTGCTAAAGGAGGGAAGGGCGCGCGAGGCGGTCTTTGTGGTTGGCGCTTCTTTGTGTGCTGCTGCAATAATTTCCGCCGCTGCAGTATTTGTTTTCGGGAGGGAGCTTGCCGGGATTTTTCCGCTTATCAAGCCATACACGGGATATATTCTGGTTTTGTTTTCCGCGCTTTTGCTTTTTAGGGAGAGTAAATTCAGAAGAATTATTTTTGCGGGCCTTGTATTTTTCCTCTCGGGAATTTTGGGTTTTGTTGCGCTTAACTCGCAGATGAAAGACCCTCTTTTTCCCCTCTTTGCGGGATTTTTTGCGATTCCCGCGCTTTTGATGCACAGGGATTTTGTTTCGGGCAAAAAAGAAATTGGAGAGAATAATTATTCAACTTCTTTTCTGCCTTACGTGGCTATCGGGGTGGTTTTGGGCGCAATTGCGGATTTTCTGCCCGGGATTTCCACGCCTTCGCAATTGGCGGTTTTTGGAAGTTTGGCAGACAAGAATATTTCTGCCCGCAATTTCTTGGCGCAGATTGCGGCCATTGAGGCAAGCCACAGCATATTTTCAATTTCTTCGGCGTCTTTTGTTGGAATTGCGAGAGTTGGGGCAGTTGCGATTTCCTCAAACGCCTATGAATTCGGGCCGTGGGATATGCCAATATTTTTGGGGGTTTTTCTTGCGTGCCTCGGGGTTGGGGCTATTTTTATTTTGCGCTTTGGCTGGGTTTTTGAGAAAGTTCTTTCAAAAATTAAATTTGAGCCTGTGGCAAAAATTTTGTGCCTGTATTTGGTTGTGCTTGCATTTTTGTTTGAGGGGTGGTATGGGGTTTTGGCCCTTTTTGTTGCGGCTCTCATCGGCTTTTTGCCGATTATGTGGGGGGTTTCAAGGACGCACGTTATGGGGAGCATAATTTTGGTTAGCATTTTGGGGGCATTTTTTGGTTGAACATCCGCGTTTTATGGCTAATAGAGTGGTGGAACGTGTGTTAATTAAGTATATAAGACTGATTTTGCATAATAGGGTGCATGGCAACAAAAATGGAAGTTAACGGGAATGGAAAAGGGAAGAAAGCGAATGGTTTTGTTTCTGGCAGGATTGGAGTTTTTACCAGAACGGGGCTACTGCTTGGGGGCTCCGGAGTTTGCAAGTCAGATGGGGGGTACTTTGTTATTTCAAAAGATATGCGCAGGGCATGCCAGAAAATTCTGGACATTGTTGGTAGAGATACGGGCATGTATTCTTCCGAGATGGAAATAGCCATAACCATATTGAAAGCAAAACCGGAAGCGACTTCGCAGCTTGTTGAGGCAATTGCACGGGCGATGAATGATGGATTTGAACTGAAGGCAAACGACAGGGGCAGAAATTTCTTTGTAAAAGGCGCTTTGCCGATAATTCTTGGAATGAATGGGGAACTTACTGAGAAGGAGATTGCGCAGATTTGTTTGGATACCGCAGGAAAATTAGGCAGGGCAACCATCCCGCAGAACAAGACGCAGGCCCTAAAACTTGCCGGAGATGCGGCAAATAACGTTATATCTGCTATGCTGCGGCGGAAAAATAGCGAGCGTGTGCAAATGCAGCACGCCTAGCTTCTATTGCAAAGGGTTAAAAACGCCCAAACCCAATAAAATAACGTAAGAACGCTTTAGCCTTCGGGCTGTATTATAAGGTGTAAAATTTATGGGAAATTACCACAAGCCTACAAAGACAAAAACTTCCGGGACCGGGGGCAAGAAGGTTGCCGCAATGAAGAAGAAATTGCGCTACTGCGGCAGCGAGCCTACTTACACGAAAGTTTCCGAGAAAGAGACGAGAGTCCTTAGGAACGCAACCGGAAATGCAAAGAAAGTGAAGCTGAAGACCGCCGCATATGCAAACGTTGCCACAAAAGACGGCAAGATAGTGAAAGCTAAGATAAAAAAGGTTACAGACACTCCGGACAACCCCCACTACACGAGGCAGAATATACTTACAAAGGGCGGAGTAATAGACACCGAGATTGGGCCTGCAAAGATAACAAACCGCGTAGGGCAGGACGGCGTCGTGAACGCAAAGCTCATCTGAGCGCTTTTTTAATTTCATTTCCATTTTCTTTTTATGGGAGAAGCCTATTTTGTAGTTTGCAGGGACGTGCACAAAAGCCTCAAAGAGATTGGCCGGGATGGGCTTGGGGCGGTTCTTGTTGATTTTGATTTCGCCTTATGCGGGAAAAAGCTTGAGGCGGCATACGAGCTTGCGCGCATGGCTTTTGAATCCGGAACAAATGTTGCCGTTGACTTGAACGGGGAGATTCTTCTTTTTCTCTCGTGCAGAACTCACGTGAAGAGCGCGATTGAGGCTGCCGGAGCCAAGAATGGGAAAAAGGCTGTTTTGTTTGTTTATGGAAAGAGGGGCGGACTGGAGTTTGATAAGCTTGGAATTGAGAAGGCTGATGGGGCGTTTGAGAAAATAGATGAAGGGAAAGTGAAAAAGGAGATTGAGAGGATGGCCCTCTCACGGGCTTGAATTTATTTTTTAGTTATTTGGCTTATTTTTTTGGTTTAAGTTGTGGGCGCGGGTTTTTGGTTTATTTTTTTGGATTAGTTTTTGAGTGGAGTTTTTGGGCGTTTTAGCGGGAGCGGATTTTAGCCGGTTTATTTTTTTGCGTTTATGTAGCGATAAATCATGTCCCTGTCAAGGGGCATGTCAAGCCCGAGCATTGAATGCACGAACATTATGATGTCTATTGCCCTCTCCTGCTCTATTTGGGATTTTTTTATTATGTCTTTTATGGTGTTGGCTTTGCCTATAAGCTGGTAGACGAGAAGGCCGTCCCTCCCGAATTTTTTATAGACTGCCAGGCCGTCATCCCCATAGCGGTGGCGCAGTTCGTTCCGGTCAAGCTGGCGAAATTGCAGAAGCTTGCTGCGCCCAAGCTCTCCGAGGATTATGTCAAGGTCATGGAGCGAAAGCTCGGTTTCAATTGAGAGCTGCACGAAATCTTTTACGCCGTCTATCTTTGGAGTTAGGGACGTTCCCACCTGCCCGAATTTTAGGGCAAGAATTGCCTTTATTCTTGCCTTGTCTATTATTGAGAGATGGGGAAAAATCGGGATATCCACCGCAACTAAATCGTCGCCGTCCTGGCGCTCAAGTGGCATTTTCGGGGCGGGCTCATTTTCAACCATAGGAGAAAAACCGCCTTGGGATTGCTCTCTTTCCTGCCGGCCTCTTTGGGTTTGCCAATCCGGATTTGGAGCATCTGAAATGCTCCCCATGCGCTGCTGGTATGGGGACGGGGCGGTGTTTTGGCCTAATTGCTGGCCTTGCGGGCTTTGCCGGATTTGGCTTTGGGGGGAACCGGGCGCGCCTTGCCGGCCCTGGGCATTTTGCTGCCCCTGTGGTTTTTCAAGCTTTATTATGCCCCTGCGGTTCATGAATTCAAGAATTTCCACAAGCTTTGATTCGGATATTCCGGTCTGCTCAAGGATTTCGCGCGCGCTTTTGTGCCCGTCTATGAGGGCGTATACTTTCATCCCCTGCTCGCCGTATTGGCTATAGATTGACTGCTCCATGGGGCTTAAATGGGGGCTTTGCGATAAATCCTGCGGAGGCATTTGGGGAGGGGAGGGGCGATTTATGGCATTTGCCCCAATCCCGGAGGATGCCTCCTGCGCGGATGCCATGTTGCCCTGCAAGATAAAATCCATTATTTGGGAAAATTCGCTTTGTTCCAAAGATAGAAGGCTGCAAATTTGGGAGGCTGTTTTGAAGCCGTCCATTGCGTTGTAAACGCGCACTCCGTTTGGCCCGAACTGCTTTAGGAGATTGCTTTTGTTCTTGAATTTGTCTATAGGCTTTAGCTCATGCCTTGCGTATATTGACTCCCAATCCTCAAACCCCATGTTCCAAACCCTCTTAGTAGAGGTATATCGCAACCTTTAAAAGGCTTAGAATGGTCGGCTCTTTGTATGGGCCTGGAGGACTTTCTAATAAGCACTGGTGTAGATGGCCTGATAAATCTCATTCATAAAATGGGCAGGATTGAGACTTCTCAGGCTGCGGCGCAGCTTGGCATGCCTATTTCCACCGTTGAGGATTGGGCAAAAACCCTTGAGACCGAAGGGCTAATTCGCATTGAGTACAAGCTTACAAAGGAATTTCTTGTTTGGGCGTCTTTAAGCCCGCAGAAATATACGCAGAAAAAAGAGCAGGTGGAAAAAAACAAAGAGGAGACGCTCTCAAAACTTTCCGGCCTGAAAAAAAGCGTTGACCAAAACCTTGAGGAGCTTGAGAGGGCGGGGCAGGAGTTTGAGTCAAAAAAACAGGGCGTTTCCGTGCAGCTAAACTCGCTCTCGGCAGACGTGCGGGAGGCAGGGGAGCTTGCGGCGGCGGCAAGCAGCGTGATTGCACAGAAGAAGGGCGCGCTTAAGGAGCTCTCGGGCGAGCTTGAAATGGCGAGAGAAGAGCTTGCGGAGTTTGAGAAGGCGATGAAGGACCAGCCTGCCTCCCAAAAAGGGGGGCGAGGGGATGAGGGCAAGGAACTTCTGCAAAAGCTTGAGAAGGCTTCAACCACTCTTGAGGAGAAGGTGAGGGTTTCCTCGCAGGAATTTGAAAATATTACAAACCAGATTAACGCGATACGGGATGATTTGGAATCCGATACTTCCTCGCAGCAGCTGGAGCAGGTAAAATCAGAGCTTGAGGACATACGGTTTGCAAGAAACGAGCTTGTGAAATCTGCCAAAGCACTTTTGCAGGAAGCTTCCGAGATGGGAAAGAGGCAGAAGTCGCTTGACGAGAGGGTTGGCGCAATTGAGAGCGTGCGCTCAAACAAGGCGGACGCCCCCAAGATACGCGAGGAGATTGACGCGGCTTACAAGAAGGCAACCAAAGCCTCAAGGGACGTCATGTACGAGATGCAGAATAACATGCAGGCAGTAAAGAAGCAGATACAGGATTACTCGCAGGCGGCTTACAGATACCAGTCTTTGCAGGGGCATTTGCAGAACATAGAGGGCGGCTATTCAAAGGAGAGCGCGCAGCTAAACGAGCTTTTGCACAGGCTGGATGAGGCGCAGGCAAAGTATGATGCCGACCTCAAAAACGCGCAGGAAACCCTTGGGGACAAGAAGGAGAAATTTGAGGGGCTGCTAAACAAGGTAAAACAGATTGACCTGATGCTCTCAAATATAAGGGAGCTTGAAATTGAGGGAAAGAAATTGTCTACCCGCCTAAAGGGCCTCATGATGGAGGCCAATGTGATAGACATGGCGGCTCCAGAGGGAGTGAAGAGCGGGGCTCCGGTTTACATGCCCGCGGCGGACGTGAGAAGAAAGCTTGAGGGCAGGGGCAAGCCTGCGGCGGCGGGAGCTGGCACTGCGCCAATTTCGCACGAACTTGCGCAGAAAATTACCTTGAGCGAGGAAGAGGAGAAGGAGTTTGAGAAAAAGCGCGAGGAGCTGCGATGGCTCATACACCGCATGTGGGAAGAGGACAGGGGCGGAAACGCTGGCGCTTAGGAAGTTTTCTTTTTAGAATGGGTTTGCCCCGCACGGGGGCGAGTTGCTTTTTGGCAGGCGAGTTTGGTTGGCGGAGTATAATGCTTTTGGCCAGATTGGAAAATGTGGCATGTACGGGCTGTTTTGGTCTGGGTTTTGGGTTTGGAACGGTTTTGCGCATAAGTTAATTAGTTTTGGGCGTGCAAATTTTTAGCCGATAAAAAGGTTAGCTTATGCCTGAAAAATTTGAACTTAAATCGCCCATGAAGCCCGCGGGGGACCAGCCGGAGGCAATTGAGAAGCTCTGCGAGGGCCTGAAAAAAGAGGGGAAACAGACGCTTTTGGGAGTTACGGGCTCTGGGAAGACTTTTACAATTGCGAACATGCTGGCAAAAACAAGCCGCACAGCCCTTGTAATTTCCCACAATAAGACTTTGGCTGCGCAGCTATACTCGGAGTTTCGTGAATTTTTCCCGGAGAACAGGGTGGGCTATTTTGTCTCTTATTTTGATTACTACCAGCCGGAGAGCTATTTGCCCGCCTCGGACATGTATATTGAGAAGGATTCAAAAGTGAATGAGAAGATTGAGAGGATGCGCCTGCAGGCAACCGCGCACCTTATGACTTCCGGGCCTTCGGTGATTATTGCAACAGTCTCGTGCATTTACGGACTTGGAAATCCGGAAGAGTACAGGAAATTTGCCGTTGATTTGGATGAGGGCGGGGAAATTGCGAGGAAGAAGCTTATCATCAGGCTTCTGAATATGCAGTATGAGCGCAACGAGCAGGTGGTGGAGCCGGGAAAATTCTCGGTGAAGGGAAACGTATTTACAATCGCGCCTGCGTATGACGAGAGCCTGCTTAGAGTTACTCTTGAGGGGGATAAGATTTCAAAATTGCAGATTTTGGATCCCATAAACAGAAAGCCTATTCGCAGGATTTCAAAATACAGGCTATTTCCGGCAAGGCACTATTTGATTGATGAGGGAGTGCGCGAGAAGGCTTTGAGGGGGATTAGGGAGGAGCTTGCACTGAGGCTGCCGCAGTTGGGGCAACTTGAAGCGCACAGATTGCGCCAGAGGACAAATTACGATTTGGAGCTTATAGAGGAAGTGGGCTATTGCAACGGGATTGAGAATTATTCGCGCCATTTTGACAGGAGGGTTGAGGGGGAGCCGCCTTTCTGCCTTCTTGATTTTTTGCCTGAAGATGCAGTCATAGTAATTGACGAGTCGCACGTGACCATACCGCAGCTGCACGGGATGTACCATGGAGATAGGAGCAGGAAGAAGAATTTGATTGATTTTGGCTTCAGGCTCCCTTCCGCTTTTGATAATCGGCCCTTAAAATGGGAGGAATTTGAGAAGAAGATGAAGTCTGCGGTCTTTGTCTCGGCTACTCCTTCGGCGTATGAAAAAGAGGTTTCGGCGCAAATTGTGGAGCAGCTTGTGCGCCCCACGGGCATTGTGGACCCGCAGATACTTGTTAGAAATAGCGAGGGGCAGATGGACGATTTGCTTATGCGCATAAAGCAGAAGGCATCTGCTGGCTTTAGGACTTTGGTCACCACGCTTACAAAGAGAATGGCGGAGGACTTGGCGGAATATCTGGCGCAAAAGGACGTTCGCGTGCGATATATGCACTCGGAGATTGACACTCTTACAAGAAGCGAGATAATACGACAGCTAAGGCTTGGGGAATTTGACTGCCTTGTTGGGATTAATTTGCTGCGCGAGGGGCTGGATATTCCGGAGGTGGGCCTTGTTGCCATTTTGGATGCGGACAAGGAAGGGTTTTTGAGAAACCCTACTTCCCTTATTCAGACTATAGGCAGGGCTGCGCGCAATGCGGACGGGGAGGTCGTGATGTATGGGGACAAGGTATCATCTGCCATGCAGGCGGCCCTTGATGAGACCGGAAGGAGAAGGCAGGTGCAGCTTGAATTTAATGAGAGACATGGAATTACCCCGGTGAGCATACACAAGAAAGTTGGGGCAAGGCTTGGGCCGGACGACATGCAGTCATCAGCCTCTTTTGTTACGGCGGTTGAGGCAAAAAAGCAGGTTGTTTTGCTTGAGGAGCAGATGAAGGCTGCGGCACAGGCGCTTGATTTTGAACATGCTATTGCTTTGAGGGAGGAGATTGCCGCGCTTAAGAAGAAAATTGAGAGGAAGAAGGAGAGGGCAGGAAAGAAAAAATAAAAGCCTCAAAAATTTAGTGGCGGAAGTCTTCGTCGTAGAGGGAGCCTTCAAGATATTTGCGGTCTGGAGTTCGTATTAGATTCAGCCCGACATAATACGGGTCTCTCTTTGCAAGAGTTGAATAAAGCTTGAGGACTTCTTTTTGGTCTTTTGGAATTTCTTTGGGAAAATCCGGCCCCATCATGTACTGGATGTCGTAAAATCTTGAGGATACGGATGCTATGTCCACTTGGTCAAATAGTGGATTCTTCATAATGGCGGATTTGATTTGCAAGTATAAGCGCAGAAATTCGGTTGCCTCTTGGGATATGTGCGACTGGGATGAAACCGTGCCCCCGTTTGTAAAATGCCTTATGGCTAAATAATTGTCCGGGAGGATTTTTACACTGGATTTTTTTTCACATGCCTCAATCGTATTTACTAGAGTTTTTAGGTCTTCTAGCGCCTGGTTGCGTTCGTGGATTAAACTCTTTAAGCTGCGTATATATTGATAAAAAATTCCGAATTCGTATTTGCTAAAAGTGTTTTTTTGCGAGAGAGTTTTGCTAATATCCCTTATTTTAGCCTGGATTTGGGAGTTCATGCCAAAACGTCAATGAAACCGCGTTCTATTGCACTGGCATACTGCTCGTGCATTGGCTGCGAGGCGGAGTCCATTAACTTTTTTAGAAGGTTTGGAAATATTCCGCCAGTTCTTGCAAAGAGATTTGGATTAGTAAATCCGTTAGCATATGGGTTAGACTGAACTTGTTTTTCCATGAGAGTATATACCCCTAAAACTTTATAAATATGCCATAGAGTTCTATTTTATGCCACACTATGCGGAGAAGTTGGTTTTGGGCGCATGTTTTATGGAGTGCGGGTTTTTGGGAGTATATTTTGGGGCTTTATGCTTTTGTGCAGCGGAAAACTGGCTTCACAACCTCTTTTAAATAAAAAATGAGAAGTAGCTAGACCGGAGGAAGAAAACCGGAATTTAGGAAGGGCTAATATGGAGAAGTTTATTCGCATAAAGGGCGCGCGCGAGCACAACCTCAAAAACATAGATTTGGAGATTCCTCGGGGAAAACTGGTAGTTTTTACGGGGCTTTCTGGAAGCGGAAAATCCACTTTGGCATTTGACACAATTTATGCGGAGGGTCAGAGAAGGTATGTGGAGTCCCTCTCAACTTATGCTAGGCAGTTCTTGGGCCTTATGGGAAAGCCAGATGTGGATTTGATTGAGGGGCTCTCTCCCGCAATTTCAATAGACCAGAAAAGCTCCTCGCACAACCCCCGCTCAACTGTCGGGACTACTACGGAAATTTATGATTATATGAGGCTTTTGTATGCGCGGGCGGGGCAGGCGCACTGCCCGCAGTGCAACGTGCCTATTTCGTCCCAGAGCGTGGATTTGATAGCGGACAGGATTTTGGAAAATGAAGGGCAGGTCTCAATTTACGCGCCGATTGTGAGGGGCCAGAAGGGCACTTTTGAGAAGATGATTGAGGATTTGGGGCGCGCGGGATTTACTAGGGTGAGAATTGACTCAAAATCAGAGATTATAGACAAATACTCCGGCAACATAGACAAGAACAAGCGCCACGACGTGGATTTGTTCATAGACAGGATGAAAATAAGCCGGGACGAGAGGGACAGGATTTGCGAGGGAGTGCAGAGCGCCTCGGAGCGCTCTGAGGGGCTTGTGAAGATTGAATATGAGAAGGGGGAGGAGACGGTTTATTCTACCAAAAATGCCTGCCCGCAGTGCGGCTTTAATTACAAGGATATAGAGCCGCGGCTTTTCTCTTTCAACTCGCCATACGGGGCTTGCGAGGGCTGCCACGGGCTTGGGATAAAGATGGAGATTGACCCGGATTTGGTTATACCGGACAAGGGAAAGAGCCTTATTGAGGGGGCGGTTGCGCCCTGGAACAACAGGTTTCAGGCATATAGAATGCAGGCCTTGGGGGCGGTTGCATCATTTTACGGCTTTTCCATGAGCGTGCCTGCCAGCAAGATGAAAAAAGAGCACTTAAAGATTATTTTGTACGGCTCGGATGATGAGATTGATTTTAAGTATGTTTCTCGCGCGGGGGATTCGGAATGGTCAAGCTCAAAAAAATGGGAGGGAGTAATTCCGATTTTGGAGAGGATATTTCACGAGACAAATTCGCCTGCGCGCAGGGACGAGATTTCACGGTATATGATTGAGAGCGAGTGCCAGGCCTGCATGGGAAAGAGGCTCAAAAAAGAGGCGCTCTCGGTGCTGGTTGATGGCAAGAGCATAATTGAGCTCTCGGATTTGAACATTCGCGCGCTTTACGGGTTTTTCGTAAACTTGAAGCTTGGGAAAAATGACGAGAAAATTGCAAGGCCTATTTTGAAAGAGATAAAAAACAGGCTTGAATTTTTGATAAATGTGGGGCTTGATTATCTTACTTTGTCGCGGGCTTCGCGGACTTTATCCGGCGGGGAGGCGCAGAGAATTAGGCTTGCCACGCAGATTGGGGCCAATTTGACAGGGGTGCTATACGTGCTGGATGAGCCCTCGATTGGGCTGCACCAGAGGGACAATTCAAAGCTCTTATCTACCTTGAAGAATTTGAGGGATTTGGGAAATACCCTGATTGTGGTTGAGCATGACGAGGACACTATGAGGGCGGCGGACTTTATAGTGGACATAGGGCCAGGCGCCGGGGCGCGAGGGGGGGAAGTTGTTGCGTCCGGCAAGATTGAGGATATCATGGGGTGCAAAAAATCAATTACGGGAGCTTATTTGAGGGGAGACGAGAAAATTCTTGCGCCAAAAGAGAGGAGGGAGGGGAGAGGCTGGCTTTCAATAGGGGGATGCACGCACAATAATTTGAAGAACGTGAAGGCGAGATTTCCGATAGGGACTTTTTGCTGCATTACAGGCGTTTCCGGCTCCGGGAAATCTTCCTTGATTTCGGAGACCTTGCACCCCGCGCTAAGCCTTGCTTACACAAAAGCAAAGAGGATAAAGGTCGGCTCGCACACAGATATTTTTGGGCTTGAGCTTGCTGATTCGGTTGTGAATATAGACCAGTCGCCGATTGGAAGGACGCCGCGCTCAAACCCTGCCACGTATATTGGGGTTTTTACCGCGATTAGGGATTTATTTGCACGGCTGCCCCAGTCGCGCTCTCGCGGATGGAGGCCGGGAAGATTCTCGTTCAACGTTGCAGGCGGGCGGTGCATGGCATGCGAGGGGGACGGAATGAAGAAGATAGAGATGAACTTTTTGCCGGACGTGTATGTGGAGTGCGAGGAGTGCAAGGGAAGGAGGTATAACAGGGACACCCTTGACGTTCGCTATAAGGGGAAGAATATTGCGGACGTTTTGGACATGACGGTTGAGGAGGGGCTGAGATTTTTTGCAAACCACCCTGCAATTGCGCACAGGCTGCAGCTTCTCTCGGACGTGGGGCTTGATTACCTCCAGCTTGGGCAGTCAGCCACTACATTGTCCGGAGGCGAGGCGCAGAGGGTAAAAATTGCGGCCGAGCTTGCGCGCAGGGGCGAGGGAAAAACTATTTATATACTGGATGAGCCGACAACAGGCCTGCATTTTGCAGACGTTGCAAAATTGCTTGAGGTGCTAAATCGGCTTGTGGGGAAGGGAAATACTGTAATTGTGATTGAGCATAATTTGGACGTGGTGAAATCCGCCGACTACATAATTGACCTGGGGCCGGAAGGGGGGGAGAACGGAGGGGAAATAGTTGCCTGCGGAATTCCTGAGGAAATTGCAAACTGCAAGGAGAGTTATACGGGGCAGTATTTGAGGGGGGTTTTAAAGCAGAAATAATGCGCTAATCAGCTTTTTCCATGAATTCATCCGTAGAAACTTCGCATTCCCGTATTATTTTTCTAAGAAGGTAGCGGTCAATTTCTTTGTCCCCGTGGATTGGAACTACTGTCCAGCGCCCGTCGGCGTGTTTGAATTTTGCGTGGCTCCCACATTGGCTTTTCTGGAAAAAACCGAGAGCGTTGAGAGCCCTGATTAGCTTTCTAAGCTTCAGAGGGCGAAGTTTTGCCATGCGGCGGAACCTCAATGCTTTGTATGCCGACGAGTTGGTAGCCCTGGGAAGGCTCTTCTTCAAGGCAGAGTTGTATGGCTTCCCGTATGCGCTCCATGGCCTGCTCCACTGTTTTTCCCTGAGTGTGGCATTTAGGTATTGCCGGCACGGAGGCTATGAAGTAGCCGTCCTCGCCCTTTTCTATTACAACGGTATAAGTGTCCATCTTCATGGTGAAGTAATGCAGCCCGGATTTTTATAGCTTGCTGAATGGATTTTTATAGCCGGAATAGGTATTTATTATATGAAAATTCCCTGCAACCGCCCCGTGCCCCACGAGCCCGGCATTTACATCTACAAGGACGCGGGCGGAGAAATAATTTACATAGGCAAGGCCAAGGATTTGAAGAAAAGGGTTTCGTCTTATTTTGCAAAGAAAAAACACTGGGACAAGGTTGCGGCTTTAGTGAAGAAAATTGCCTCCGTGGATTTTGTAATTACTGACTCGGAAGAGGAGGCGATAATGCTTGAGTCCAACATGATTAAGGAGCATTACCCCAAATATAATGTGAATTTGCGCGACAATGCACCCATGACTTACGCCCTTATTACAAACGAGGAATTTCCCCGCCTTTTGATTGTGAGAAAGGACAGAAACGGGAGGGTTAGGGGGCCAGAGGGGAAAGCTTACGGGCCGTTTTTGTCAGGCTCGGGAAAAGGGCTTGTGAGCGGGGTTTTGAGAAAAGCCTTCAAGATACGCACCTGCGGCTGCCCCATGCCCAAAAAATTGTGCCTGCAATACCATCTTGGAAATTGCGACGGGCCGTGCGAGGGGAAAATTTCACGGGAGAAATACATGGAGGGGATAAAGCGCGTGTCTGGCATCCTCTCAAACCATGAAAATATTGGGAAATATTTGGATGAAATGGAGGGAGAGATGAAGAAGGAGTCCGCGAATTTGAATTTTGAGAAGGCAATCCGCATAAGAAATGCGTGGAGGGCACTATCCGGGCTTTCGGGGAAAGTGAAGGTGGATGAGATAGCCGACAGGGACGAGGATTATATAGTCATTTTGCAGGAGGGGGGGCATGCGCGGGCACAAGCCTGGAAAATGGTGCACGGAGTCATAAGAAACAGGCAGAAATATGAGTTTGATTATGTTTTGGAGGATGCGGTAGGGGCGTTTTTGCGCAGGTTCTATGAGAAGAACAGGATTCCGAAGAACATTTATTTGAATTCTATGCCGGAAGATAAGGAGGCGCTTGAATTCCACCTCTCCCGCATTAGGGGCGGGCCTGTGCATTTGAACAAATACCCATCTCAGGGAAACAGGGCGGAGCTTGGGGCGCTTATAGAGAAGAACATACTGCTTGAGAAGGCTGGAGGGGCGGATTTGTCCCTTGTGAGGCTGCAGAGGGAGTTAAAACTTGCAAAAATTCCATATGTGATTGAGTGCTTTGATGTGAGCAATTTGGGGGAGAAGGACGTTGTTGCATCCATGGTGAGGTTTGTGAATGCACAGCCCAGAAAATCGGATTATAGAAAATTCAGGATTAGGACTGTTTTGGGGCAGGATGATTTTGCCTCAATGAAAGAGGTTGTTTTCAGAAGGTACAGAAGGCTATTGGACGAGGGGGAGCCTCTGCCAGACATGGTTTTGGTGGACGGGGGGCTTGGGCAGCTTCACGCTGCAAAGAATGCGCTTGAGCAGCTGGATGTGGAAATTCCCCTATTTTCCCTTGCTAAAAAGGAGGAGCTTATTTTCGGGGCGGACTTGCTTTTGCCATTAAGGCTTGCAAAAAACAATGAGGCCTTGCAGGTTTTGCAGAGGGCGAGGGACGAGGCGCACAGGTTTGCGATTTCATACAATAGGAAATTGAGGGGGAGAAGGGGGCTTGGGAAGGGATAATAGCAGCTGGGAGGGGAAAGCGGGAGATTGGGGGAGATGATATTGGCAGGGGCTTGCTTGCAGGAGGGCAAGAGAAG
>JAZDKV010000051.1:0-3337 GCA_043802645.1 Microcaldota archaeon
TCGGGGCAGGTAGCGGCGAAGAAAAAGGCCGGCGCCTGACTTTAATTTTCTTTTTCCATGCCTTGCGCGGGTACGTGTTTTTTTTAGGGCTCCAGTTTATTCTTTCTGCCTATTCCCGCGCCAAGCCTATTTCCCGAAATACTTGTGCATCCTGCGCACCACATGCTCAAGCTCCTTCTTTCCCAAATGCTGGTGAATCCCGATATAAAACCCATTCTTGTTCAAATTTGCAGCCACTGGATATTTTTTCTCAAGGTCCCCGTACATCTTAACATAAAACGGCTGGTTGATAAGGGGCAGAAGAGGCCTTGTCTCAATCCCGCTCTCCTCCAAATAAAGCGTGAGCTTGCCCCTGTCTGCCCCACCTTTGCACACGAGCGGGTAAAACATGAAAACGTGGTTCCTGTCTGCAGGGCATGAGGGCAGCTGCAAACACTCCTGCAAATCCGCAAGCCCCTCGCTTAGAATTTTTGCGTTTTGGCGCCTCTTCTCCAAAATTTCCTCCCTTCTCTCAAACTGCGCAAGGGCAAGCGCCCCCTCAAATTCGGTTACCCTAAACGAGAAGCCGGGGCGCACAAACTTAAAGCGCCTCTCCATCACCATGCCAAGCTCCTTTCCCGAAAGATGGTCATCATCGTCAATTGAGAGGTAGATTGAGTCCCTGCCGTGGTTGCACAAAGAGCGCATCATAACTGCCAATTCATCGTCGTTTGTAATCGAGAGCCCGCCAACTCCGGAAACAAGTATGTGGGCAACGTAAGTGGAGAAGCATCCCACGTCCCCAAAGCTTCCGACCGGCTTTCCCTTATACTTTGCAAACATGTTCTCGCACGAATCCTCAACCACAGCCAAATTATGCTTTTTTGCAAACTCCATTATGGGCTCCATATCGCAGGGCAGCCCCGCAAGGTGCACAGGCATAATGCAAACCGTCCTGCCCGTGAGATGCTTTTCAAGCTGCTTTGGGTCCAGATTGTAAGTGTCCGGCTCAACATCCACAAAAACCGGGACTAACCCCTGCATTAGCACAACGTTTGAGGTCGCAATAAAAGTAATCGCCGGAATTAGAATTTCATCCCCGTCTTTCCATCCCCTCTTCTCCTTAAGTGCCGCAATAGCAACTCTTAGCGCCGAAGTGCCGCTGTTGCTCATTATCCCGTGCCTGCACCCGTGAGCCTGCGCAAATCCCTTCTCAAAGCCCTGTATAAAGGGGCCGTAGGAAATCCTTTTTGACTTTAGCACCTGCCTTACGTAGTCCTCCTCGCGCTCCCCCAAATCCGCAAACCCTACCGGCACTTCTATTCTCTCCCCGCTCATTTTCCCGCCACCTTCTCCCTGTTCTCAAGGTACCATTTTACCGTCTTTTTAAGGCCCTCCTCAAACTTTACCTGCGCCTCAAATCCAAAAAGTTCCTTCGCACGGCCTGAATCAAAAAGCCTCCTTGGCTGGCCGTTTGGCTTTGTTGCGTCCCATTCAATTTTCCCCCCATACCCAATCTCGCGCGAAATAATTTGAGAGAGATTCCTGATTGAAATCTCCTCCCCGCTCCCAACGTTTGCGGGAAGGGGTGAATCCATTTTCTTTGCCGCCAAAATAATCGCCCTCGCGGCATCATCCACGTACAAAAATTCGCGGGTAGGGCTGCCGTCCCCCCAAAGAAGGACTTTTTTAAGCCTCTCCCTTTTTGCCTTCTCAAATTTGTAAATCATGGCAGCTATGACGTGTGAATCCGTGCCGTTAAAATGGTCTCCCGGCCCATAGAGGTTTACCTGCAAAAGGTGCGCCCCGCTAAGCCCGTACTGGGCACGGTAGGCCTGCATCTGCACAAGCATTATTTTCTTTGCAAGGCCATAAGGCGCGTTTGTCTCCTCCGGGTAGCCGTCCCAGAGGCTCTCCTCCTTTGTAGGGATAGGGCAATTTTTAGGGTACGAACAAACAGAGCCAACGGCAACGAGCTTTTGCACTTTGTGCAAATGGCAGCAATGCACGACGTTTGTATTAATCATCAAATTGTCATAATATACGGACGCGGGGTTTTTGCGGTTGTACTCTATGCCCCCCACCCTTGCTGCCGCGTGTATTACAACCTGCGGCCTTTCTTTCTCAAAAAGGCGCCTTGCATCCTCTTCCTTTCTCAAGTCATACTCGCTTGAGAGCGGGGCAATAATCCCTTCCGGTTTTTCTCCTTTCAGAAGAGCAAGAAGGGGCCTGCCCAAAAATCCGTGCGCCCCGGTAATAAGAACCCTTTTGCCCTCAAGCTCCATCAAAACCACTTATTCTTTGGCGGCTCCCTCTGCCTTCATGTCCGCCTCAAGCATGATTTTTGCAAGCTCCCTAAATTTCACAGTGGGCTGCCAGCCAAGCTCCTTTTTGGCTTTTGAATAATCTCCGCGCAAATTCTCAACTTCCGCGGGCCTGAAATAGCGTTTGTCTATTTTCACGTATTTTTGCCACTCAAGCCCGGCAAGGGAGAAAACCTCCTCCAAAAATTCCTTCACCGAATGCGTCTCGCCGGTGGAAATTACAAAATCATCTGCGGCCTTATGGTTCATTATGCGGTACATGGCGTCCGTGTAATCAGGGGCATAGCCCCAGTCGCGCTTTGCGTCCAGGTTGCCCAAATACAAGTGTGTGTCCTTTCCAGCAAGAATCCTTGCAACCCCCCTAGTAATTTTGCGGGTGACAAAAGTCTCTCCCCTCCTCGGGGATTCATGGTTGAACAAAATTCCGTTAGAGGCAAAAATCCCGTAGCTCTCCCGGTAATTTACCGTCTGGTGGAAAGAATATACCTTGGAGCATGCGTAAGGGGAACGTGGGTGGAACGGGGTCTTCTCACTCTGCGGCGGTGCAGATGAGCCGTACATTTCAGACGAGGAAGCCTGGTAAAACCTTATTTGAGCCTTCGCCCTCCTTACTGCCTCAAGAAGCCTCACTGTTCCCAGAGCGCTTATGTCTGCCGTGTATTCCGGCAAATCAAAGGAGACCCTCACGTGCGACTGCGCTGCAAGATTGTATAGCTCGTCCGGCTCAACCTCCCCTATAATCTTTGCAAGCGACGAGCTGTCCGAGAGGTCCCCGTAGTGCAAGAAAAGGCGCGCGCCCTTCTCGTGCGGGTCCTGGAATATGTGGCCAATCCTTGAGGTGTTAAATGTGGATGCGCGCCTTATGATTCCGTGCACCTCATAGCCCTTCTCAAGAAGCTGTTCGGCCAAATAAGAGCCGTCCTGGCCAGTTATCCCCGTAATTAAAGCCTTTTTCATACGTGCCTTTTGCCCGTTAAAATTAATAATACCGAAGTCCGCCCCTTTCTTGGCCTTTTTGCGCTTTTGCCTCAATT
>JAZDKV010000052.1:0-11202 GCA_043802645.1 Microcaldota archaeon
CATCCCCGTGCATGGAAGGCATAATCCTCTCAAGGTGCATCCCGCTAAAGGGCATTACCATATCCACTATAAAGAACACAAGCACCCCTGCGAGAAAAATCCCCACAGTCCCAAGAAGAGCCCTCATGGCAGCCCCGTTTGAAGCCTTTTTCACAGGCTTAATATCCGCATTCTCATTTCTTTTTGGCATCATTTTCCCCTCCTATAAGTTTTCCCAGCAATTCATTATCCTCGTATTCCGACGAAATAAAATACACCGAGCCGTATTTGTCTCCCATGGAATCCAAAAGCCCGTTTTTCACCATCATCTCAACGTGCGCCTGCGCGGTCTTGTAATCCACGGAGCAGGCAATTGAGAGGCGGCGAATATTCTGGGGCTGGCGCAGAAGCTCGCGCAAGAGCCTTATACGCGTAGGCCCTCCTTTGGTGGCATTCAGAAGCCAGAACACCACCTTAGTTTTAGCATCCATTCAAACAACTTAACGCCAGCCATGTTTAAAAAATAAGAAAGAAGGGAGGAGGGGGGCGGTGGTTAGCTGCCCCCCGGCATGGAGCGGCCTGTGGGCCCGCCCTAAGCAGGCCCGCGGCCGAAGAAGCCGCCCATCATGCCCCTGCCTCTGTTTCCCATACCCTGAGAAGACTCTTGCATTGAGGTGCGCATTTGCCCTCTAAGGGAGGAATATGATGCATAGTCGCCGCTCATAATTGCCTGGTGCATCTGCTGTTGCAGAGCAACCGCCTGCTCATCCGCAAGCCAAGCCGGCCCTATGCCATACTGTGAGAAAATCTGTTTTGCAGCATCATAATTTCCGTTCATCATGGCGCTCATAGAATCAAAGCGCTCCTGTGCAGTCTCATTCATCCGAGCCTGCCATTCAGTTGAGTTAAATATGCCATTTCCAGCAGCAAAAAACGGCCCGCGCCCTCCAAAATATCCTGTTTCATTGCGCGCAGTCCCGTTCCATCCATTTCCAAATCCGCCGCTCATATTGTGCGCATTGCCAAATCCGCCATGCAAACCCGCATTCACCCGCGCGCCAAAACCGGCATTCCACTCTGCCCGGTTTCCCTCATGCCCAAACTCTCCGGTCCAATTGCCAAAGTTCAAATCCCCCCGCACTGGGCCGCCCTGCATGTGCCCCATCCCGAACATTCCATAAGCAAATACCGCAGTGGTTCCAAGCACTCCAAGAGCAAGAAGAATCATCACAATTGTTTTTTTGAGCATAATTTCCACCTCTCCACTTTGAGCGTAATTTTCTGCTTATAAATGCTTTTGCCGATTTAACCCCCAGCAAACCCCCAAATCTTGCCCTACTGCCCGCTCAAATTTCCAAAAAACTGCGGCACGCAAACTATTGAGGAATCAAATTGCCTGCAAGCCCCATTAATTTCCCCGCGCCCGCTATCAAACGAGCATTCCTCCCCAGAACTCTTTCCGGCGCATGCCGCCCTCGCCTCGTCCGAATCCATAAAGCCGCCGCTTGAATTCATCCCGCCATAAAAAGTCCCGTTAAAAAGCGTCTCGTTCATTCCGCGCCTGTAATTGCCGTTAGAGCTTGCGTTAAAACTCCTGTTCAAAAAGCTCCCGTTTGAATAATTGCCTCGGCTCCCGTTGAATCCAGCACCCATGCGCCCAAATCCGCCATTCGGCCTGCTGCCGTTCTCATCTGCGCTTTGAGCATTTGCAAATCCCTGCCCTGCTGCTGCATCCTCGGCAGCCCCATTTTGATAATTATTTGCTCCCGCTTGCTGCCCGTTTTCCCCAAGCCCGCCCGCAGCAAGCTTGTTCACATCCGCCGCCTGCCCAAACAAATTTAGCTGGGTAATTCCCAAAATCAAAATTACCGCAAATATGCAAATTGACGCCGCAACTTTCAAATCAAGGTCCATTAAACCGCCTCATTCATAGCGCAAACTCTCAACCGGAAGCACGCTGGCCGCCCTGCGTGCCGGAAACAGCCCGGAAACCGCGCCTATAATTATTGAAAATCCTGTAGCCATCAAAAGCACTTCAATAGTTATTTTTGATGGCAGCCCAAGCTGCGTAATTATCCCGGAGGCAAAAAGGCTAATCGCAATCCCTATAAGCCCGCCCGCAAGCCCGATAATCACCGACTCAAACAAAAACAGCTTGATTACCTCTATGTTCTTTGCCCCAAGCGCCTTTAGCACCCCTATATAGCGCGTCTGCTCCAAGACGCTTGTGAACATGGCGTTTGAAACTCCCACCCCTCCCACTATAAGAGAAATAGATGCAATGCCAACCAAGAACATCCCCAAAGTATCCGTAATGCTTGAAATCGCGCTTGTAATTGAGCTTGCCGTGCGCACACTAAAGTCGCGCGTCCTCTCATTCACCCGCCTCACGTCATCAAGCTTTGCCGTAAGGTTGCCCGCAACCCCTTCAGGGTCATAGCCGTCCGCAGCAGCAACAATTATCTGGTCCGCATTCTTGTTCTCATCAAACAAATCCTGCGCCGCATTTATTGGGATAAAAATTTCACTGTCCGGATTAGTCACGGAAAGCCCGGCAGCCTTCAAAATCCCCACAATGCGAAAAGACTGCCCGTCAATTTTTACCTGCCTTCCAAGCATGGACTCTCCGCCAAAAACCCTCTCCTGTACCGCATTTCCCAAAACCGCCACATTGCGGTCTCCCTGCTCAAGCATCCTTCCCGTGTCAATTTCCGTCCCTATAATCTCCTCAAACACCTTAGGGTCGCTTCCAACCACGCTCATGCTTGAGTTCTTGCCCTTGTACTCAATGCTTGCCCTCTTTGAAAGCCTCGCATCAACTGCCTCAACTCCCTGCACTTTCTCAAGCAGCTGTGCCTGGTTGAAAGTAAGCGCGCTAACATCTGCCCCTGAAGTTACCCCTGCCCCAAAAGTCGCCCTTCCCCCTGCGCCGCCTCCGGCCCCGCCAAAACTAAATGTAGTCCCTGCCCTCTCCCCGCCTGCTGAAATTGAAATTAAATTCCCCCCAAGCCCGCCAAGGTTCTGCTGCACTTGCGAGTTTAGCCCCATGCTGATTGAAATAAACGTGACGACCGAGGCTACGCCTATCACAATTCCCAGTATGGCAAGCCATGAGCGCAGGCTGCGATGCCTCACCGAGTTTAGGGCGAGGGAGAAAATTTCATTATCCTTCATTTCTTCCCCTTCACATAATACTTCTTGTATGCGTAATATCCGCCGGCAACAATGGCTATTCCTCCAAGCACATAAATCACCAGGTCAGCCCAGTTTGCATTTCGCCCTACATTTGTAATCTGCATAAGCCCGCCTGCCCCGCCGCGCCCGGCAAAGCTGCGGGTGCCATTGGCCGCGCCGCCCGCATAATTCTCAGTTGCATTTGCGTCCAAAGAAAACGCGCCAAGCCCGGATGCCTCAACAGACTGCTCAATCGTGTGCTCCTGGTTGTTGTTGTCCTTGAAAGCCACCTGCACAACCAGGTTCCCTCCGGGGCTGCCAGAGAGGTCCACATAATCAAAATCATCCACGTTCAGCGTCCCAATCAGGGATTCCGCCAAAGTCTGCCCGCTCTGGCTTTTCACGGTCACATAAACGCTTCTTATGTTCGTATTCCCCGTATTTGCCACCTGAATGCTTGGCGTAGTGCCGGCAGTATTCAGAGTAATTCTCAACTGCGCCGAGGCCTGCACAACAATTCCCGCCACATAATTTCCGCTCCCCCCGGATTCGCTTGCAAGTGTTATCGGCAGCGAGTAATAGCCGGAGGAAATGCTTGGGGAAATGCCTATGTCCAAATCTTTGGACTGCCGACTCCCCGGTCCAATGGAGTCAAAATACAAAGTCTGTATCCCCACCGGGGTAAATTGGTCAGTCCCAGCAATTTGCACCGAAACGCTTGATGCCTCGCTGCCTGTATTCTCAACTGTGAGCTTGAATGGAACCTGCGAGCCAACCTCAGTTGTCCCCTGCGGCACAAGGCTTATGCGGTATTGCTGGGTTGCTGAAATTATATTCACCGGCCCGACATACATAGTCTGCTGGCTTAGCTGGTTGAGCGAATTCTGGTACTCCGCCACAATCGGTATGTTGTACCTTCCGGGGGTAAGGTTGGAGTCAGCAAGAAATTGCACCTCAACCTCATTGTCCTGCGCCGCGCTTATAGCTCCCAAGGAAATGTGGTCGCTCCCTAAAATGGAGAATTTCGTGCCATCCGCCGATTTTATAACAACGTTATTCAGGCCCTTCTCAACGCTCTTCACGTTTATCTTAAACGATATTTTCTCCCCCGGCGCGGCCGAAATGGCCTGGTCTGCAGGGGTTGTTATTAAAATCGCGTTCAAATTCTTAACAGTAATCGGGTATGAAATGCTTGTTTTTTTCTGGCTTGTGGAATCCCCGTCATAATAATATACGCTTATGGTCTGCAGCTGTATGGTCCCGCCCGTATCATTCCCAACCCTAAAAGGCACGGATACCTGCGCCGAGGAGCTTGTGGCAATGTCCCCCACTGCTGCATATTTCTGCGTCCCGTCAAGCGTATAATAAACGTTCACCGAGCCGGCTGTAGCTCCCCCCGAATTGTCCACGTTGAAAGTCACGTACCCGAAAGTCCCGGCATAAACGTCCTGCGGAGTGGAATTTATATCCGATACCCTAAGTATGGCGCCGCTGGAGGCTGCAAAGCCAAAGCCCAGAAGCAAAATCATCGCAAAAACAAATTTTTCCTTCATATTAATTCCTCCTTTTCTCAACCTTTCCATCCATTATCGTAATCATTTTATCTGCCATCTTGGCCACGTCCCTGTCATGAGTTACTATAATAACAGTCTTGCCCTCCTTTCTTGACAAGTTTGCAATCATCTCTATAACCGATTTGCTTGAAACCGAATCCAAATTTCCGGTAGGCTCGTCCGCAAGTATAATCGGGGGGGAGTTCACAAGGGCGCGCGCAATCGCTACCCTCTGTTTCTGCCCCCCGCTCAATTGCGATGGCATACTCGCCCTCTTGTCCCAAAGCCCTACAAATTCAAGGTTTTGGCGCACAACCCTCTCGCGCTCTTTTGGCTCCATCTCGTCTATTATAAGTGGCAGTTCCACGTTCTTGAAAACGCTCATGTTGGGTGCCAGATTGAAAGCCTGAAAAATAAACCCTATCTTCTCAAGCCTTATCTGCGAGAGCTCATCATCCGAGAATTTTGAGACGTCATGGCCATCAAGCATCATTTTTCCGGTAGTCGGCCTATCAAGGCAGCCCAAAATGTGCAAAAGGGTGCTTTTCCCAGAGCCCGACGGCCCTATTATTGAAACCAGCTCCCCCCTCTTTATCTCAATGTCAATTCCGCGCAACGCAAGGTAAGGGACCTCTCCGGAGTATTCCTTCTGCACTCCCAAGAGCTCAAAAGCATGGGCACTCATTAAATGAGCGGGCTTTATGCGCTTTAAATACAATCGCCCAACAAACCTCCAAATCGAGGGGGCACAAAAATATCACATTCTTCCCCCTCGCAGAACACACATTCCTCGTCATATTGCTCGCATGCAGCCAGCGCTTCGCGCTGTCGCACCCCCAACCTTCGGTTGAGGGTCACAAAGGCAACTCGCCATATGCCTCGGTCTCACAGTACTCTGCTCGCCATATGCCCTCGCACTGCCTCGCATCATCAGCCACACTGTATTCACCATCGTTATGCACTAGCCCGCAATATGCCTCTGGTTTAACCATTCCACCCCGTAATTACGCCTGCAAGCCTCCGCCCGGCGTCATCTCCGGGGTGCCAATAATCCTGTTTTTAAGCTGTTTGTTCCATCTTCAATTTGGCAAAACCAAGGTGATTGCAGCCAAAAAATTCCAAACGGATAAAACTAGTTCTCCAATACGCGCTCTTGCGCATTTTATGCTCATCCTATAATCAGCCGGCAGTAGGGTGAAACCTGTCAATATGGAGGTGAAACTTCATGGGCAAGAAAACCAAAAAACCAGAAATCCGAGAGGAAGATGAGCAACAGGAAGAATAATCAAAAAATCAGAAAGGAGGGAAAAACCCTCCCTTTTTCTTTTTTAAAATTTTCTTTCTTTAGAAAAACACATCTTTTTTCCCAAGCCTTATCTTCTTCCTCGCAGTGTCCGCCGCGTACCCTACAGGCACAACGCAGGTAGGCACCAAATTCTCAGGCAGCCCGAGAATTTGCGAATATTTTGCAGCGTCAAAGCCCTCCATGGGGCATGAGTCAAAGCCCAAAGCCCTCGCCCCTAAAAGCGCGTTCTCAACAGCCAAATAAACCTGCTTCTGCGCCCAGTTCAGCCCATCTGCGCCCTGCTTGTTTTTTGCAAAGCCCCCAACCATCTTCTCAAAGCTATCAAGGCTCTCCTGCGCCGCTCCCTCCTCCTTCATGCGCGCAAGCAATAATTTCAAATTTCCCTCAACGTCCGTATTTGCGCAAAACACAAGAAGGTGCGAGCACGTGGTTATCTGCTCCTGCCCCCATGAGGCCTCTTTTAGCTTCTTGCGCACTCCCATGTCCTCTACTACCTTTATTTTCCAAGTCTGCAAATTGTAAGAGGAGGGTGCGTACCTTATGAACTCCTGCAATTTCTCAAACTGCTCCGCAGGTATTTTCTTTCCGTCAAATTTCTTCGTGGCATACCTGCCCATAACCATATCCATAAATTCCATATTATCACCATCTGCTATATGCACCTAGCCGCCCGGCGTCTTAAATACATTTGCCTAAATCTGTTTAGTTATATCCAAAACACCCATATTATTAACAAAGAAACAAAACAAATTATGGTGAAAACCATGCAATTAATGCCCCCGCTAACCCATGAAAATAATTCCCTTCAAATAGGCAAAATCCCAATATCCGAAATATACGAACAATTCGGCCCCGGCGCAATATATGCCTATGACGCAAACAGGATAATCCAGAATTTCAAAAATCTCAAGTCCGCATTCACAGACTCAAAAGGGTGTTTCTCCACAAAAATTTCTTTTGCAATTAAATCCAATTCAAACCCGGCAATAATGCAAATCCTCCAAAAAGAGGGCTGCGGTGCAGATTGCTCAAGCCTGAATGAAATAAAAATCGCCCAAATGGCAGGGGTGCAAAACCAGCACATCCTCTACTCCGGAAACAACAATCCGATTCCCGAATTAAAATACGCGATAAAAAACAATCTCGCAATAAATTTTGATTCAATTTCCCTCTTTGAGCGCGCAAGCAAAGATGAAAACATTTCCGAAATCCCGGTCTGCTTTAGATACAACCCGCAAAAAGGCCTTGGCGAAAATGAGAAAATAACCACCGCTGGCAAAGGCTCAAAATTCGGAATCCCGGAAAGCGAAATTGCAAGCGCATATAAATCCGCAAAGCAAAAAGGCGCAAAGCGCTTCGGCCTGCACATGATGTCCGGCTCAAACACGAGGGAAATCTCCCCATTTATCTCCCAAATAGATGAGCAGCTAAAAATAGCCGGGCAAATCTGTTCAGAGCTTCAAATTGAGTTTGAATTCATAAATATAGGCGGCGGCTTCGGAGTCCCATACAAGCCCGAAGACCCCCCTCTAAACCTGCAGGAGTTGGGCTCTAAAATCTGCGAAGCATTTGCCAGCGGCTGCCAAAAATACGGCGTGCGCGGCCCGAATTCAAAATTGCCAAGCCTAATGCTTGAGCCAGGAAGAATAATAGTTGCCGACTCCGGCATAATATTAGCCCAAATCACAAACATAAAAAATTCGGAAGGAAAAAGAATAATCGGCCTTGACGCCTCAATGGCAACCCTTCTTCGCCCCGCGCTCTATGGCTCATACCATCAAATCTACATAAACGGCCATCTCCATGAAGAAACCTCTCCGGCAGACATAGTCGGGCAGGCCTGCGAGTCCTCCGATTTCTTTGCAAAAGCGCGCCCAATTCCAAATAGCGCAAAAGAGGGGGATATTGCAGTTATCTGCACCGCGGGAGCCTACGGATTTTCCATGTCCTCAAACTACTGCAACATGCAAAGGGCGGCAGAAGTGCTTATTCTAAATTCGCAATTGCACCTAATACGGGAGAAGCAAACATTTGAGCAGATGCTCATAAGCACTCATCTTCTCCCATAACCCAAACCGTAATTAAGCCAAGGCGTAAGCTAAACCAAATGTTATATTTGAAACATTCTGTTTAATAAGAAGGAAAAATAACAAACATGCATGAACAATCAAATTCAAACTCCCAGAGATAATGCTGCAACCGGCAATAATGCAAATGCCGGCCGCAGTGCCGCAAAGTATGGCGGCGGCCTGTTTGCAAATGCATACGGCGTTAGCGCAAGGCAGGCCTACGAGCGCGCTGCAGGCCTATCCGTGAAAAACGGCACCACCCTCTCCGTAGTATCGGCTGCCGGAGGGGTCACGGATTTAATCATAAGCGCACTAGGGCAGGCCTCCAAAAAAACTCAGCAATACCATGATTCATTTGACCAAATATATGCCCTTCACGAAGGCATATACAAAACCGGCACCACCGATTCCATGCACAAGGGCCTGCGGGCAATCTTGCAGAAAACCTGCAGCGATGGCGGCTGCGATGAACAAACCCGTGCAATAGCCGAGAGCTACGGGGAGCGAATCAGCGCATACATGTTCTCAAAAATCTCCGGCTTCACTCTCATAGAGCCATCAGAAGCAGGGTTAATTTCAAACCAAGATTCCTCATTCCTAAACTCAACCATCTCAATACGGGAAGGCACAATCCTAAACCACGGCTGCCAGTATGTAATGGGCGGCTATTATGCAACTGACCGGGAAGGGCACATCCGCCTTACCGGCAGGGGAGGCTCCGATTACACTGCGGCAATGGTTGCCGCAGCAATAGGCGCCTCAAGCCTTGAGCTATGGAAGAACGTGGACGGGGTAATGTCTGCAGACCCAAGATTGGTTCAAAATACGGTTTTGCGCCCCCAGCTTAGCTTCCACGAGGCTTCCGCCCTCGCCTACTACGGCATGAAGATAATACACCCCAGAGCCCCGGAGGCGGTAAGAGGCAGGGGCATATCATTCAACGTGAGAAACTTCTACTCTGAGTCGGGTTCAATAGGCACTCAAATTCTTGAGAATAAAACCACAAACGGCTTTACCATAGCATACAAGCAAGACATCTCAAGGATTGACGTCTCATCTGAAGATATGGCCTCAAACCCCGGCTACGCCTCAAGAATTTTCTCCCTCATGGCAGATGCTGGCATATCCGTAGACATTATATCCACAAGCCAGACCTCAATTTCATTCACCATAAAAAGGGAGAACAGCGAGGCTGCCTTCTCCACGCTTGAGAAAAATCAGATCGGAACCACAACCCTGAATCCAAATGCAAGCCTCATGACCATAATTGCGGACAATGTAGATTTCGCGACTCTTACCTCAAAGACATTTGGAGCAATATCCTCTGCCGGCATTTCAGGGGTGGATGCCATCTCCAAAGGCTCAAACCTGGATGAACTCAACATAGTAACCCGCGAGGATTTGCTCCAGCCTCTCATGCAGGCAGTCCATGACGGGCTTCTGCGCAAATAAATCCCTTTATTATTTTATTTTCCCCTAATCCCTCCATGCAGCATGTCCACATATCCCTAGTTGACTCAACAGGCGAATACGCAAAAAAGCTTGCAAAGCAGTCCGGCGAATCAGACTATAAAATCCACAATTTCAAGCAGGGGGAGAAAGTAATCTGCCTCTACGAGGCGCATCGCTACCCCGACAAAATCCAGTCCCTCACAGGCGCACTAAATTCCTCTGATTTTTGCATCTGGGTAATAGACAAAATAGACCCAATTTTTGCCCAAACCGCCCTTGCGCTCTGGCTCAAAAACCTCCCCGGAATGATGATTTTCACCCAAAACATAATCCCGGAGCAGGTTGAGCCAATGCTCAAAAATTCCCCAATGTGGAACTGGGAAAAATTGCAGTCGCCCCAAGACACGGATTTGCGCGAGAAGCTCCTCACTCTTAATTTCCCCACACCAGATTCCCCGAACACTGCCATAGTGGACTCCTGCTTCCAGGTGGGCGGAGTGGGCACAGTTGCCCTCACAAAAGTAGTCTCAGGCAAATTCAAAATACACGATGAGCTTGCAGTAATCCCCGGCAAAATAAAAACCGCCATCCGCTCAATTCAGGAGCAGGATGCAGACCAGAAAGAAACCTCGCAGGCCTCCCGCGCCGGCTTCTCCCTCAAAAACATAACTCCCGACAAGGTAAAGCGCGGCGCATACCTCACAAATTCAACCGAAATCAAGGAATTTTCAAAAGGCAAAATAAAATTTTCAATTCACCCTCTCATAAAAGACGAGATTTCGCAAAAATCCGAACTATTCCTCGCATGGGATTTGCAATATGTTTCAGCCAAAATAAGCATGGAAAAAATAACTGCCGCAGACGGCGAAAAAGAGTTTGATTTCTCATTAGTTGCCCCGGCAGCCGCAAAAGAAAATCAGCAAATCCTCCTAATCAGAAACGCAAAATCCCCGAAAATAATTGCAAGCGGGAAAATAACCAATCTGCAGTAATTATTTTCCAAATAACTGCCAGTGGAAAACACCCCTTCCAAAAACTGTTTATTCTATTTCTGCGCCAGCATTTCATGCTGCCTGATGATTTCTCAAAGCCATGCCTCTCCATAAAGCAAATTCTGCAATCCGCCCGCTCGCAGGCATTTCAAGCGGTAAATACGGCGATGGCAAGGGCATATTGGCAAATCGGGCGGGTTATCGTGGAGGAGGAGCAAAAAGGAAAAGGCAGGGCAGAATATGGGAAAAAGCTCATAGAAAATCTATCCTCACGGCTACGGGCCGAGTTTGGAAATGCCATCAACGAACGAAATCTCTGGCATATGAAAAACTTCTACCTCACTTTTCCGAAAATGAACGCACTGCGTTCAGAATTAACCTGGACCCACTACCGCCTCCTACTGCGCGAGGAAAACAAGCCCTCAAGAGATTTCTACATAAACGAGTGCATCAACAGCCGCTGGAGCACCCGGGAGCTTGAGCGCCAAATGAATTCCCTCCTTTATGAGCGGCTGGCTTTAAGCAAAGACAAGCAAAAAGTCCTGGAACTCTCAAAAAAAGGGCAGGTTTTATCCAAGCCTCAAGACCTGATAAAAGACCCCTTTGTGCTGGAATTTACGGGCCTTGGCAAAAAATCCGCATTCAGCGAGAATGATTTGGAGGGGCGCCTTATTGGG
>JAZDKV010000053.1:0-3573 GCA_043802645.1 Microcaldota archaeon
ACCGGCAAGGAGCAGAAAATCCAAATTACTGCCCCAAATAAGATGTCAGAAGACGACATAAACAAGAAAATGTCCGAGGCAAAAGCGCACGAAGAGGAGGACAAAAAGCGCCTTGAGCAGGTGCAAGTCCTAAATGAGGCCGAAGCAACTGTTTATTCCTCCGAGAAAACCCTCAAGGAATATGCGGATAAAATCCCGGCAGAGCTCAAAACGCAGATTGAGGAAAAAGTTGCAAAGCTCAAAGAGGCACACCAAAAGCAGGACGTCCAGGCATGCAAGCCCGCCCTTGAGGAGCTAAAGGCCCTCCTCTCAAAAATAGGCGAGAGCGTGTATGGGCAAAAAGGCCAGCCCGGCCAGCCCGGAGCAGGGCAGGCTCCCCCAAACGGGGAGCAGCCCCACGCGGAGCCAAAGAACAAAAAGGGCGGGGACGACACAATAGACGCGGATTTTAAGAAAAAGTAAGGGTGAGTAAATGGGTTATGGATTTTTTGGATATTCGGATGCGGTGCTTGCAAATCAGGTCAAATGCATCTATGAAAAAAGACTAGCGGGGGAAACGCTTATAGTTGATATTACTAATGGTGGAACTGTGTTTCGTGGAAGCAATGGTGCCACGCTCAGAAATATTATCCTTGAGTGTATGAATCAAAGAGGTTTCAGGCCAGAAAACGATTTTGATATTGTTGGCGGGCCAGAAAAGACAGCGTCAGGTGCAGTCCGGTTACTCCCCATAAACCCAGAATGATGGATTGAGCCTTATGCAAATCAGCGAATCCGAAACATTGGAATTGAAGCGTTCCACCGCAGAGCTAGGGGAAGCCTTGAAGTCAATAGTCGCAATTCTGAACAAGCATCAGGCAGGCGACCTTTATTTCGGATTCAGGGACAACGGAGTGGAGGTCGGGCAAGATGTTTCGCAAAAAACCCTGCGCTGCATAGCGCAGGCAATCGACCAGAAGATAGAGCCAAAGATTTTTCCAAAAATAACAGGGGTAAATATTGGCGGCAAGGACTGTGTGCATGTCCAATACGAGGGCGTGCAAGTGCCATATTTCTACGAAGGCAGGGCATATCTGCGAGTCGCAGACCAGGACAGGCAGATAACCGTGCACGAGCTACGCAAACTGTTTGGAGAGCAAATTAGCAAGGATTGGGAAAAACAGCCGTCAGAAAAGAGCATCAAGGATGTGGATTCCAAAACACTTAAGGATTTCATGCGCCATGCAAAAGCGGCTTCGCGCATAAATTTCTCATATTCAAATGCAGGAACCACTTTGCACAAATTGGGTTTGACAAGAAACGGAAAACTCCTAAGGGCGGGAGAAGTTCTATTCTGCAACGACAACCGCATGGAAGTCCAGGCGGCGGTTTTCGCAGGAAACGACAAGCTGACTTTTTTGGACATCAGGCAAATCAAGGGCAACCTTTTTGGCCTATTAGTAAAATGCAGGAGCTATTTATGGGATCATATCGACTGGAGGGGAAAACTTTCGGGTGAGGGAAGGAGGGAAATACCCGAGATTCCAACAAGGGCTCTTGAGGAGGCATTAGTAAATTCGGTCATACATCGGGATTATGCCAACCTAAAGTCAAACGAAATTTCCATCTTCAAGGACAGGATTGAGGTATATAACCCAGGCGAATACCTGCCAAGCGCAAGCCCTCAGGAATTCGTAAAAGGCCAAGAGCGCTCTGTGCTTCGCAATCCCCTAATTGCGGAAGCCATGTATAATGCGAATGCGACAGAACGCTGGGGAAGCGGATTTAAGCGTATCTATGACGAATGCAAAAAGGCCGGAGTCAAGGTTGAGTTTAATGAAGTAAAAACCGGTTTCGTGGTGGTTTTCCACCGCAAAAGGGCAGTCTCCGAACAGGCAGAAGCCCCAGAAAGCCCCGGGAAATCCCAGAAAAGTACCAGAAAAGTACCAGAAAAGTACCAGAAACTTCTAAAGGCAATTATCTCGGATTCTAAAATATCCAGGGATGCCCTTGCTCAAAAGACAGGTGTGCCCGCAGGGACAATATTGTCTGGATTGCGTTGGCTGGTTAAAAATGGCATCCTCCGCCGCGTAGGTCCAGCCCGGGGCGGATATTGGGAATTCATAAAAACAAAAGACAATTGGGAATAAACAATGCCAACAAAACGCGATTACTACGAAGTCCTCGGCGTTCAAAAAAACGCCTCAGTGGCGGAAATAAAAAAGGCCTACCGCCAGCTTGCCATCAAATACCATCCGGATAAAAACAAGGATCCGGAAGCGGAAGAAAAATTCAAGGAACTATCCGAGGCCTATGCAGTTCTCTCAAATGAGCAGAAGCGCGCGGCATACGACAGATACGGCCATGCCGGCTTTGACCAGAGGTTCTCGCAGGAAGATATTTTCCGCGGCGCAAACTTTGAGGAAATTTTCAATTCCATGGGCATGGATTTCGGAGGCGCAGGCTTTGGAGACTCCATCTTCTCAAGCCTTTTTGGCTCCATGTTCTCCGGCGCAAGAAGGCGGGATACCGGAGCGGATTTGGGCGCGCACATAGAAATTTCCCTCCGCGATGCTTACAAGGGCGCTACAAAAACAATTGAAATGGAGAGAAACGCGCCCTGCCACAACTGCTCAGGCTCCGGAGCCCAGCCTGGCTCCGGATTTGAAAACTGCCAAACATGCGGGGGGGTGGGGCAGGTAAGGCGGGTGCAGAGCCTCGGCGCATTTGGAAATATTGCCTCCGTGGTCACCTGCCCGGATTGCAGGGGGAAAGGGGAGAAGCCAAAAAAAGAATGTTCGCATTGCTCCGGCAGGGGCTTTGAGAGAAAAAACGAAAAAATAGACGTTGAAATCCCGGCCGGAATTTCCGACGGCTCCCGCCTTCGCCTTGAAGGGATGGGCGAGTATGGTTCCGCCGGCTCGGGGGACTTATATGTCCTCGTCTCAATTCCCCAGGACGAAAACTTTGAGCGCCGTGGCGACGATCTTTTCACGGACGTGCAAATAAGCTTTCCCACCGCAGTCCTTGGGGGGAAAATAAGCGCAAAAACAATCTCCGGCTCGCCCGCAGAAATTACAGTTCCGGCAGGCACAAAATCCCACACTCGCCTTCGCCTAAAAGGCGAGGGAATGCCAAACGTGCATGGAAGGAAGCGGGGAGACCTCTACGTGCGCATAATCATAGACGTGCCAAAAAAGGTCAGCGCAAAACAGAAAAAGCTCCTTCTTGAGTTTGAGGGGCAAAAACCATCCAAAGGCTGGTTTGCCCTCTAATTTTTTAATACTTAAATGCCAATCTCTTTTATGGCATTCAAACCACTCTCCCAGTGGATGGAAGAAAAAAATTCCGCATACTACAAAAGCCCAAGCACGAAAATCTACGATGATTTTGCAACTTACACCCAGTCTGAAAAAGGCCTTCTTGCGCAGGCAAATGCAATTGATTTCTACGCGTCCGCGCAAAAAAACCCAAAAGACGAATACAAAATCCTTGAGGCAGGCGTGGGAAACGGGGCGTTTGCAAAAGGCTTCCTCAAAAAAATCAAAGAGCTGGATTTGCAAAACGGCTCCTCCATTCTGAAGTCCATCTCCT
>JAZDKV010000054.1:0-2630 GCA_043802645.1 Microcaldota archaeon
TTTTGGATGCAAAATCAAGGAGTTTTTGCTTGCTCCTTCCCTCGTCCGGGCCGTTGAAGCAGAGGCAGGCATTGTGCGTTTTGCGGAAATTTTTGAATGCGTCAGCGAGCATGAAGATTCCTTTGCTCGCATCAAGCCTGCCTGCAAATAAAATTTTGAAGTTATCGCGCTCCCAGTGCGCGGCTCCCCCGAGCGGGGTTTTTTGTGGCAAGTGCAAGCTGCCGCTCTTGAGGGGCACGCAAGAACAGCCCTTCTTGTTCACGGCTCTTTTTGAGAAGAATATTTCTGAAATGCCGTTCGGGATTATTATTGCCTTTTTCTGCGCAAATTTTGGAAGGCCGAATTTTGCAGAGTCCGAGACGCAGATTATTTTTGAGGCAACCACTAGGGGAAATGTGGCTTTGAGTGTGTAGGCTGCAAGAAATATTTTTTTTATCCCTGAAAATTTGGGGATTCCGTGAATTGTCCAGAAGAATTTTTTTCGCAGGGCGAGGGAGGCGAGGGCTGCCTGAAACGGAGTTAGAGCCCCAAAACCGTGCGTGTGGTAGATGTCGGCATTCTCAAGGGCGAGATGCAGGCATAAAAACGGGATAATCTTCACTGACGAGAATCCGGGGATTTGGATTGCAAAATGCCTTTTTACTATTACACCCTTTTTTGAAAGCGCCGCGTCGCCCTCTTTTGCATCCGCATTTTGCGAGGTGTGCACAATTACTTTGTGCCCGTCTTTTGCAAGAGTTAGGGAGAGGTTATACACATGCGTCTCTATTCCGCCTATGTCAGGGGGGAAGGCGTGGACTGCCTGGACTACCGAGAGCTTTCGCGAAGTTTTCTGCACTGCTCTATGGGGTTTCTCCCCGAATACATAGGAAGCTGATTTTGCTCCTGCCCTTTTTTGCATGAGGGGAAAATGCAGGCTGCATTTAAAATTTTGAGCATTAGCCGGGATTTTTTAAAGCCGGGGGGCAAAACGGAAGTTATTGGCAAATATTGGGCAGTAGTTGGTTAAATGGCGAATATAGCGTTTTATTCGGATTCTTTTGGCTGGGGGCACATAACCCGCGACGTTGCGTTTTTGCGCGAGTGGGCGGAGGGCAGGCCGGGGGATAAAATATGCTGGATGGTGGCTGGAAAGGTTGGTGGGATTTGCAAAAAGATGGCGACGGGGCACAAAAATATCCTCGTGAGGGGAATAGGGGAAGGCATAAGCTTCGTGCCGGATGGCGCGGGCCTTGATTTGAAAAAAAGCAGGGCGGAAGTTTTAAAGTGGTTTGAAAGAACGGGTAAGATTGAGCAAAAAGAGTCCGAATTTTTGAAAAAGGAAGGGGTGGATTTGGTTTTCTCGGACGTACGCCCGGAAGCCTTTAATGCGGCAAAATCGGCGGGGCTGCCCTCTTTTGCAATATCCAATTTTAGCTGGGCTTTGGTTTGCAAAAAAAACTGGGAGGAAGAGGCAAAGCTGCACGAATATCTTGAGGGGGCTTATTCGCTTGCGGATATTTCTTTCATTCTGCCCCTCTGCGAGCCTTGCGGGGAGATGGCAAACAGGGTAAAAAGCCCTTTTTTGGCAAGGAAAATAAGCAGGAAAATTGAGATGAAAAAAGGGCATGGGAAAAAATATGCGCTCATAAATTTTGGAAAATCCGCACACATGATAAATTTCAAGGTCCCGGAGGGAATTGAAAAAGTTGAGTTCCCGCAAGGGGACACCGAGAGCCAGAATTATGTGCCCCATGCGGACTTTGTCGTCTCAAAAGCCTCATATGGAATCTGCTCCGAGGCTGTACAGGCAAAAGTCCCCTGCATGCTAAGCGCGAGGGCTGGCTTTGAGGAGAGCAGATATGTGCTTGAGCAGATGGTGCAAAACGGCTGGGGCGTGAAAATGGGCGGGGAGATAGATTTTAGCCTTCTTGGCACTAAAAAGGGATGGAAGAAGGCGGGCTTTGGCTTTTATGAATTTGCGGCCGGGAGGCTTGAGGGGTATTTGAGGGGATAGAAAGCGTTTGCATGCGGGGTTTTGAATGTTTTGCATAAATTGGCTTAAGGGTGCAAAGCAGGCGGGATTTTGAATGTTTTGCATAAATGTTTATTGAAGGAGGGTTTGGATGCCAGATATTTTGAAGTTTGGAAAGGAGTATGCCAAAGGAGTGCGCTTTCAGGCTTACCGCGCGCTTTTTGCTGCGCGTGAGATGGCTGCACTAAGGATTGAACCTCCAAAAATTAACGTGAAGAAATCTGAAAAAATCAAGAAAGTCATGCTGTGCATGAACCGGCACGAGTACGGCAGGAAGGAATGGGGCGATTCCTACGAATACCTCAACATGCTTCCCGCGATGAAAGAGGTGGCGCAGGCCGAGCTTTTTGATTTTCACCAATACCAGAGGGAGAATGGAAAGGCGGCGCTAAACGAATACCTCCTAAAGGCGGCAAAATCAGGAGAGTATGATTTGATTATGTTCGGGCTCATGGTTGATGATTTTGAGCGTGCTATGGTGCGCGAGATAAGCCAGAACAGCCCTGCGCACACCCTCAACTGGTTCTCCGACGACCAGTGGAGGTTTGAGTCATTCTCAAGCTATTGGGCAGGGGAATTCAATTTTGTTGTTACCACGGACAGGGAGGCGGTTGCA
>JAZDKV010000055.1:0-5023 GCA_043802645.1 Microcaldota archaeon
GGGCTTCTATGAGAAGGGCCGCTTTTTTCTTTAGTTCATCCATAAAAGCACCTGAAAATAACCTGCAAAATTTCGAGTTTATGCGCACGTAGTCATATCTCATGTCGCAGCCGTAGGCGGTTGCCTTTCCCTCGCCGAGCCCAAGCTCCACAAGGACTTTCACCGAATCTGCCGCCATTATTTTTCTAAGCTTCTCTGCGTCATATTCGGCTGCCTGCACTCCGCCCTCAACCACGCGCATTCCCTGAACGCTTATCTTGAGCTTTTTGCTCTCATATTGCGCCCCGCTGTTTCCTATGGCTGATAAAAACCGCCCCCAGTTCGGGTCGTTTCCAAAGAGGGCGGTTTTTACAAGGTTTGAACAGATTATGCCCTTTGCTATCTTTTTTGCATCCTCGCGCGATTTTGCCCCAAAGACTTCTGCCTCCAAAAGCTTTGTTGCCCCCTCCCCGTCCGCGGCAATTTTTTTTGCAAGCTCTATGCACACATGGTTTAGGGCGGACTGGAATTTTGCCTCGTCCGCTTTTTTCTCCCCCGTGCTCAAAATTATAGCCATGTCCGAAGTGGAGGTGTCTGCGTCCACGGAGAGCATATTGAAGCTCTCATTTGCAGCGTTTGTTAGAAATTCCTTGAGCTTTGCCGCAGAAAAATCCGCATCTGTTGTGATAAAGCAGAGCATAGTCGCCATGTTCGGGTGAATCATGCCCGAGCCTTTTGCAATTGCGCCTATTGTAAATTCGCCCTCGCGCACGGCTATTTCCTTTTTTTTAGTGTCTGTGGTCATTATGGCTTCTGCCGCTTTTCCTGTTTTTGAGAGGGAGGCTTTTAGGCCGCTAATTCCGCTGCGGATAATTTCCATTGGCAGCCTCCTTCCGATGACTCCGGTTGAGGCTACAAGGACGTGCTCTCCATCTATTCCAAGTTCTGCTGCCGCCAAGGCGCAAGTCTCTTTCGCATCTTCTATCCCCTGCTCTCCTGTTGCCGCGTTTGCAATTGCGGAGTTTATGGCTATAGCCTGCGCAACTCCGCCCTTTAGGTGCTCTATATCCACTATGAGGGGCGCTCCCTTCTCCTGATTTTTTGTAAACACTCCTGCGGCCCTGCAGGGCTTCTCTGAATAAATGAGCGCAAAATCAGGCTTTCCCTTCTTTAGCCCTATGCAGGTTCCAAGGCAGCTTATGCCATCTACCGCGCATACGTTGTTCTCTATATTTTCCATCTTAGGCTACCCCCATTGCTTTTAGCAGAATTGCTTTTTGCGCGTGCAGGCGATTCTCCGCCTCGTCAAAGACTATGCTCTGCGGGCTGTCCATTACGCTGCTTGAAACCTCGTATCCCCTATAAGCCGGAAGGCAGTGCATAAAGAAGGCGCCCCCTAAAATTTCAGGAGTTATTTGGTAGCCCGAAAAATCTTTCATGCGCTTTTCTTTCTCTGCCTCCTGCCCCATTGAAATCCAAGTGTCCGTATAAACCGCGTCCGCGCCTTTTGCTGCCTCGGCCGGATAGGTGGTTAGAACGTCCGGCTTCTCAAGAGGCTCGTAGCCCGGAGGGGTTGCAACGGATATTTTCATTCCGGCCATATGGCAGGCAATTATGAGCGAATTGCATACGTTGTTTCCATCCCCGATGTAGGCAAGCGCCCGCCCCTCCAATTTGCCCAACTTCTCCTTAAGCGTCATTAAATCCGCAACTGCCTGGCAGGGGTGGTAGAGCTCGCTAAGGCCGTTGATTATTGGCTTCTGGCAGTATTTTGCCATTATTTGAAGGCTCTCGTGTGCGTATACCCGCGCCATTATGGCATCCGCGTATCTGTCTATGCAGCGCATCTCATCCCTAAGCTCCGCCTTTGCAAGCTGCGTGCTCTTCCAGTCTATGAAGAGGGCGTGCCCCCCAAGCTGCGTCATGGCTATCTCAAAGCTCATGCGGGTGCGCGTGGAGGTTTTCTCAAATAGCATGGCAAGGGACTTCTGGGAGAGCGATGACGAGTATTTTTTCGGCTCTTTTTTTAGCTCAATTGCCAAATCAAGCGTGCCGGAAAGCTGCCCTGCAGTCCAGTCCTTGAGAGTTAGAAGATTCATGCAAATCACCCCTGAATTTTATTGCTGCTTCTTGTACTTCTCCCCTACTTTCTTGTATGCGTCCCGAAACGGCATGCCCTCTTTTGCAAGCTTGTATGCCTCCTCGGTTGCATAGAGCTCGCCAGTCATTGCTTTCTTTATGTTCTGCTCATTGAATTGGAGGTTCTCAAAGAGCATAGAGGCTATTTTGAGGCTGGAAATTGCTATATCAAAGGAGTTCATGAGAGGCTCTTTTGTAAGCTGGGCATCGCGGTTGTATCCGTGCATTAAATTTGAGCTTATGGATTTTACTTTGAGTTCCTCCGCCAATACTACGTGGTATTTTGCGCGCATTAGCTCCAGAACGTCCGGATTTTTCTTCTGGGGCATTATTGAGCTGCCGGTAGTGTATGAGTTTGGCAGTGTTGCAAAGCCGAATTCTGCCGTGTTGAAGAGAATCAAATCTGATGCAAGCCGGTTTAAGTCATACATTATGGCAGAGAGGGCAGAAATTAGCTCGCCCTCAAATTTTGGGCGGGAGTGCTGGGCATAAATCGGGTTTTTCTGCACTCTTGCAAATCCCATCTCTTTTGTCTCCATCTCCCGGTCTATTTTGAATACGGGTATTCCATAACCCGCTCCAGTTCCAAGAGGGCTTTGATTTAGCAGCTCAAGCGTGGCGTTTATGAGGATGAAATTGTCCTTCATTGAATCCTCATAGCAGCCAAGCCAGAGGGCTACGCTGCTTGGCATTGCCCTCTGCATGTGCGTGTAGCCGGGCAGGGGCATATTTGCCCACTTTTTCTTTGCAGCTTCTATGGCCAGGATGTGTGCCTGCATGAGGCTCCTGATTTCGCCAAGCTTTTCTTTCTCGTATAAGCGCAGGGCGGTTAAAATCTGGTCGTTTCTTGAGCGGGCAGTATGTATTTTCTTTCCCGCCTCCCCGAATTTTTTTGTAAGGTATTTCTCAATTGCGGTATGGCAGTCCTCGTCTTCTTGCAGAATTTCAAATTTTCCATCTTCTGCAAGCCGAATTATCTCATTAAGCCCGCCTATGAGCTGCGCTGCCTCCTGTGCGCTTATTGCCCCTATTTTGGCAAGCATTTTAGCGTGCGCTATTGAGGCGAGGCAGTCGTATTTCACAAGCTGCAAGTCAAGGAGATAATCGTTGCCCACGGTGTATTTCTCTATCTCCGACTCAGTAGAGCCGCCCTTGTCCCAGAGCTTCATCTATTCAACTCCAATTTTGCCGTATCTGTAGCCGCGGGGCTTGTATGTCTCAAGCTTCTTTTTGAGAAGGACGTTGTGCGCTTTTAGGCGAACCGCGTTTATCTTGATGAAGCCCTTTGAGTCCTTCTGGTCAAAGCCTCCGGCCACGTCCATGCTTGAGAGCTGTTGGTTGTAAAGGGAGGTGGGCGATTCCCTGCCTATGGGGACTGCGTTTCCCTTGTAGAGCGAGAGGATTACTTTGCCGTCGATTGCCTCCTGCGACTGGTTGAAGGCTGCCATCAAAAAGTCCATTTCCGGCGAGAACCAGTAGCCGTTGTAGACTATTTCTGCAAATTTGGGCGAGAGCATATCTCGCAGGTGCATGACCTCGCGGTCCATTGCAAGCCCTTCCAAATCCTTGTGCGCCACGTGCAGTATTGCGCCCGCGGGGGTTTCGTATATTCCTCTGCTTTTTATGCCCACATAGCGGTTTTCAACCATGTCAAGCATGCCGATTCCGTTTTCTCCCCCGACTTTGTTTAGGTATTCAAAGAGTTTAAGGGAGCCCTCAGTAGTTGTGTTGTCCGCCTTGTTCACCACTTTTATGGGGTCTCCGTCCTTGAAATAAATTTCAATTATGGTTTCCTTGTCCGGGGCATTTTTTGGCGTCTTCATGTATTCAAAGACTGAATCCTCCGGGCGGTGCATGGGATCCTCAAGAATTCCCGCTTCGTGGGAGAGGTGCATTAAATTTCCATCTTCCGAATACGGCTTTGAGGCGGTTGCCTTTATGGGAATTCCTTTCTCCTCCGCGTATTTTATGAGGTCGGAGCGCCCGCTAAATTTTGCGAGGAATTTCTCGTCTTTCCATGGAGAGATTATTTTGATGTCCGGTTTTAGCGCGTAGTATGAGAGCTCAAAGCGCACCTGGTCGTTTCCTTTTCCGGTCGCCCCGTGCGCCACATACTGGGCACCCTCTTTCTGGGCTATTTCAATCTGCTTCTTTGCAATCAGGGGGCGGGCAAGGGATGTGCCAAGAAGGTATCTTCCCTCATATACGGCGTTTGCGCGAATTGAGGGAAATATGTAGTCGGTTACGAATTTTTCTTTGAGGTCCTCAACATAGACTTTTGAGGCGCCTATTTTGAGGGCTTTCTCTTTTGCCGCCTGCAAATCCTCTTTTTGCCCGACGTCTGCGATAAAGCAGATTACCTCGTATCCGCTCTCCTGCAGCCATTTGCAGATTATGGAGGTGTCAAGGCCTCCCGAGTACGCTAAAACAACTTTTTCTGCCATATCAATCTACCTCAATCAAAGTGTAATTTTTTGCTTTTGCAAAAATTTATTTAGCGGGAATTCTTGGCGGCTTTGTAATTGTCCCCGAAAAAGATGAACTGGGCTACGGCGCCGGTTCCGGGCTTGATTGCGCTGCCGTTTGCGGATTCTTTTCCATATTTGTAAAACGGATTTGCTTTTATTTGGCTGTTTATGCGGTCAGTGCACTCGTTGGAATGCCCATATTTGAGGTGCTTTGAGAGGCCGCTGCCGCTTGTGGGAGTGGACTTAAGGCCCAACACTTTTGCCCTAAGCGCCTCGTTTACATAGAATGTTTTTCCCATTGAGTTTATTCCAATGATAGTTTTTGCTTCAGCCATAATATTCACCACACTCATTTGATGGATTTAATGCGCCCTATCTTGTTTATAAACAAATTTGCAAAAATTACTAAATTTTATATTCAACTTGTAAGAAATTTT
>JAZDKV010000056.1:0-5394 GCA_043802645.1 Microcaldota archaeon
TCCTGACTGGTTTGCCCAGCTCCACCTGAGAATTTTTCCCCCGAGGGACTCGTTTGAATCCGCATTGAAATTTATTTTCACAAGAGCCTGCTCCCCTTGGATGTATGAGGGGAGCTCTTTTATTTCAAAGAGCGGCGTGGATGAGGAGCCGCTCACGCCATAATGCACAATGGCCGGAGGGCTTGCATCAGTCCATACGTAAGCGGTATGGCGCCCGGGCTTTGAGGCAAAAAATTCAAATGTGGCCGCCCCGTTTTCATCAAGGGCCTTTGTATCAAAGAGGCCGTTTTCTACCATGTAGGCGGTTTGTGAATTTTTATCCGCCTGCACGTTTATGCTCTGCAGCTGGGAAGATGAAACTTCGGATTTGCTTGCGGCAGCCTCGGGCGGCTGCGGATTCTCTCCAAGAATCTGCACCTCCACCACCACTGTGGCTTTCTCAAGGTAATCCGTATTTATTGTAAGCGGGCAACGGTACCTCACGTTTTGCTCTATGTCCGAATGCGACTTTCCTTCCCATATGAGGTAGCTTGCCTGCCCTGGCTTTGTTGGAGCCCATTGCTCTTTCTGCTCAAAATCAACTATGCCCCCGCTATCGCTTGTGCATGGGGCAAGGTATGCGCGCAGGATGCGATAGTCATGCGCGGGGTATTTCAGGTAGACTATGAAGTTTTGCCCCGCGCCTATGCGCTCGTTTGAGATGGATGCCTGAAAATTCTGCTCCGGGGCAAGGCTGTATGATCCCTCCACCATCAGATTGTTTGCAGGCACGTTTCGCAACTGGTTCACGCCTTGCCAGAAAAGCTTTGCGTCCTGCGGGTATACGAGGGCGGACACGGATGCGAGGGAATAGGAATCGGTGTCAAGCTTTGAGACAGGGACGTGGGTTGCGTCCAGTGAGCCGACCTCAAGCCACGTGGCATCCACGGGCACCCATTCCCCGATGTAGACCTCATTCCATGCGTGCCCGACCCATTCCTGCTGCACCGAGGAGTAGGCATAGCCGTTTACAAAGCGTGTGGGGTAGCCAAGCGAGCGGGAGAGGGTTGCAAAAAGGAGGCTGTAATCCCCGCACACTCCGTAGCGCCCTGAGAGTATGTCATAGACGCTCTGGTTTTGGTTTACGTAAGAGAGATTGTAATTTACATAAGAGTGGACCCAGTATGCAAGGGCCGAGATTTTCTCAAAGTCGCTCTGCTCCCCTGCAACTGCCCCGAGGGCTATTTTTTTTATCTGCAGGTCGTCTGATGGCACCCTCTGCGTGGAGGCAAGAAACGGCGCATATTCGTCCGGAATTGAATAGAGGGCGGGAAGCGATTTTATTGAGGTGGCATTCGTGCGCACTTTCATGTAGGCGGAGAAATTAAACGGCATTTGCGGGTGGTCTGCCAGGACCGAGATGTAGGGGTTTGAGAGGGTGTCATTTTCGCGCGTATATGGATATGAGGAGAGGATTATCTCAGCATCAAGCGGGATGGACATGTTCAGGCGCAAATCGCTTACGTTCCCGTGGGAGACGTCTACTATGTGCTCGTTGAGTAGGCTGTAGTTTGCGCTCTGCACCAAAAACGCGTTGAATGAAAAGGCGGGCGGAGATAAAATTAAGAGAAGAGAACACAGGTATATGGAAAGATTCTTTGGTGCCACCATCCAAGGGAGGGAAATGATACTTATAAATATTCTATTTTACGCCTTCCTTCTTTTGGCCTTCCTGATTTTTTGTGCTTTCCTGCTTCTGATTTGGGCCATTCTGATTTTGATTGTCCTGCTTTTTGCGCTCTTGCGGGGCCATATAGACCTCGTTGCCATGAAGCCTTGGGTCTTGGCGGAAAACCCTGCGCCGAGCCTCCTCAGTCTGCCTCTTTCTGCGCAAATCATCCCCTACAAGTTTTTTCTTTGACCACTCCCTCAAGAACCATATCATTGACAAGTCAAATGCCAGAAACAGTATGCCGCCACCGAATATGACGATGAAAAGCTGGCTGAAATCAAGCTCGCGCGCCTTTATGCGGATTGGGGTTCTAGTGCGTATCACGTCAAGGACGTTGACGGTGACCGTGTTGTAGCCGGTTGAGCCGTGCGAGGCCTCAATTATTTCCCCGGGCATTGAAATAGTGTAAGTGTATTCCATTCCGGATGAGGCAAGCTGGGAATAGGTGGTCTCGTTAAAGTCCGAAAATCTTGCGCTCTCGGGCGCATCAAAATGGCCCACGTTCTTAAACGCCCCAAGAGGGGGCAGGGGAGGGGAGAGGACAGTAAGCTCGTACATTGTGTACGGGAAGGCATCATAGGTGGTCAGGATAAAATCTTCCCCGGAAACCCGGTTGTCGTCAAAAATGAGCCAGTCTCCCGAAATATGGCACACGGAGACTGCGGAGCTATTTTGCATTTGCAGGCACTGGTTCTCAAAGTAGGCCTGCCACGAGGATGAATCCGGAGGCTCAATGCCGGAGAGGTTTAGGGTGTTTATGAGGTTTTTTTCGTATATCTGGGTGACTACCCTTGAGCGCCCATTCTGGTAGAATTGCTCATATGAATCAACTTTGACGCAGCCGGAGAGGAAGATGAGGGCGATTGCCGCAAGGGCGAATAATGCCCGCTTTGAAATTGCCACGCCATGCAAACAGATGCAAGAAATATAAAGAGTAGGCAAAAGGCATAAGCGGCTGGCAAAGAGGGGCAGGGAGCATAAGCGGCTGGCGGGGGAGAGGTTTGGCAAGCTTTATAAACAACGGTAGGCCATAAAGATATTCAGCGTGTTTTCCCGCGCTTTACTGCTATCGCAGCAGGAGGGATTTTAATGGATAGAAAAAAAATTATATCTACGCTCGAGTCAGTGCTTGAGTCAAAAGGCAAGAGAAAGTTCAAACAGTCAGTGGAAGCTGTTTTCAATTTCAGGGGCATAGACACCACAAAGCCCGAAAACAGGGTTAACCTCGATATAATACTGCCAAAAGGGCGCGGCAAAGAAGTGCCGGTGATAGTTTTTGCGGATACCGGAATGGCGCTTGATGCAAAGAATGCGGGCGCCGCTCAGGTTTATGACAAGGCAGGAATAGATGGCCTTGCACAGAACAAGGACAGCCTCAAGAAGATGGCGTCCAATTCCGAGTTTCTTGCAGCTCCCCAGTTCATGATTGACGTTGGCAAAAACCTGGGCCAGGTGCTCGGCAGCCGCGGAAGGCTGCCAAAGCCGGTTGTTGGCTCTGTTGAGCTTGCGATAAAACAGGCAAAGGCAAGAGTGAGGGTTATGATGCGCGGCAAATATCTGCCCACGGTCTCCTGCCCGATTGGGACGGAGGATATGAGCGTGGCAGAGCTTGCGGATAACTTTGAGGCCGTTTACGAGAGGATTAGGGAAAAAGTCGGAGAGCCCTCAATTTCAAGCGCGTATGTAAAGCTCACTATGAGCCCGGCAAAAAAGGTTGAGTAAAAAGGTTGATGTTCATGGCAAAACCAAAAGGTTCAAAGAAAATTGAGGGCAAAAAGGAGAGGCCGGCAATTGCCAAGAAGAAGGCAAAGGTGCTTGAAGTCTCCCAGAAGCTCAAAGGCTCAAAGACTGTGGCTCTTCTAAACGTAAGAAACCTGCCAGACAAGATATTGCAGAAGGCAAGAAAGCAGTTGCGGGGCAAAGCCGAATTTATGATGGCCAAAAATACGGTCATAAAGAGGTCTTTGCAGGCCTCAGATGCAAAAGAGCTTGAGGCTCTTGTGGATTCGCCATCAGTAATTGTGGTTTCAAAAGGCATGAGCGCATATTCCATTTTCAAGCATTTCAAGGACAACAAGATGAGAGTGGCGGCAAAGCCCGGGCAGGTAGCCGAGCAGGACATTATAGTGCCTGCGGGCGAGACCGATTTGCCCCCCGGCCCGGCTCTCTCCGAGCTGAAAGCCGGAAAAGTAAATGCCATGATTAAGGCAGGCAAAATTGCCATACAGAAAGATTCGCTTGTTGCCAAGAAAGGCGAGAAGATAGAGGATGCGGTCTGCAAGGCTTTGCAGAAGCTCAACATATTTCCATTCACTGCAGGCATAAACATGCTTGCCGGAGTGGAGGACGGAGTCCTCTATCAGGCAAGCGTGCTAGACATAGACGAGGCCGGCCTCACGATGGGGCTCAAGGCTTCTATTGCTGACTCATTCAATATGTCAGTTAACTGCTCATACCCGACCGAAATGAATGCAGAACATCTGCTCGCAAGCTCTTATGCCCAAAGCAGGGCGCTTGTAGATGTGACGGGCGCATACTCCTCAGCCCACATGGAGTTGCTTCTAGCGCCCGCCATGAGAATGGCAGAAGTTCTTGGGGGCAAGGTTGGAACCAATGAGGCGCCGCAGCCAGAGGGCGGCGCGCAGGAGTCCGCACCTGCGGACAGGAAAGAAGAGGCCGAGGCAGAGCAAACGCCTGCTGAGGCCAAAAATGAGAAAACCGAGGCCGGGCAAAAGCCCGCCGAGGGAGATAAAAAAGAGTAATTTTTCTAGGAGGGAATTAACATGGCAAAAATTGACCCGTATTTGCACGCTGCTCTTCTTCTAAAGGGAGCAGAGAAAGAGATTACCGCCGCGAACATTTCGGCAGTAGTCAAGGCATCCGGAGCATCCGTTGATGACGCCCGCGCCAAGGTTTTGGCAGAGGCTCTCAGTGGAGTTGACTTTGAAGAGGTGCTAAAAGCGGCAACCGCGCCAGTCGCAGTTGCAGCAGCCGCCCCGGCAGCCGGTGGAGAGGCAAAGAAGGAAGAGAAGAAAGAAGAAGAGGATGAGGGCAAGAAAGAGGCGGCAGCCGCCGAAGGGCTCTCGTCCCTGTTTGGCTAAATTTTAGCCAAACTTATTTTTTCTTTTTCGTTTCTGGTTTTGTTGTCTTTTTGGAAGAAGAACTTCCACATCCGCAGCAGCCGCAGCCCATTTTCTCACCTCTTTTAATGCAAATTAGAAGAGGTATGGGGGCAAAGGATAAAAGGGAGTGCCATTTTAAACAAAAAGTGGTATTTTTTGGTTAAATATACATTTTTTGACTATTCTGGGCAACAAAGATTTATTATCTGAAAAAATTATATAGTTTATACGGCTGAATAAAATATATTAGTGATGCTCATGCGATCAACACCGCTCCCGATACCAAGAGATGAATGGAAAAAGATACAGAAGGAGTATTCTGAAAAGAATCCCGATGATTTTGCAAGGGTTAGGATAGAGAGATGGAAACGGCTTGAGAGGATATATGGGGAGAAATTAACGGGACTTACAAGAAGGCAGGTGGATATAGGAGATTATTATAGTTACAAGGCTGCTTTTGCTGAAAATGATGAAGAGGCTAAAAAGACACTTGATGTTCGGGAAGACAGACTGGACGAAGGCGTGGGCCCGATTCCAGTTGATTTGGGAAATGAACTGATG
>JAZDKV010000057.1:0-3943 GCA_043802645.1 Microcaldota archaeon
CGCCGAGGCTATAGCCGCTATGCAAGTGTCATGAAGCATATCGTCATCCTTTATCCCCGCGCATATCTGCCAGTCATTTTTGCCCCATGCTAGGTGCAAATTGCACAAATCGGAGACGTAAGAGGAATTTATTCCTGCGCAGTATTCCGGCTCACCTTCAATTCTTGCCATGCAAAAGGCGGAATAATCAGGGTCCGAAATCATAGAGCATATTTGAGTGCTATTTTCATCCGTTGCCATCTGCACGTAGCAATTTTCATGCCTGTTTTGCAAATCCGCAACTTCATCACAGACTTTCGGGTCATCAAGCGCCCTCGCAAGGTCAATATAGCAGGCGTCTTTTAGGGAGGAGGAATTTATCCTTGAGCACAATGAGGAATTTTTTGAGTTGAACGCAAATTTTGCAACGCAGTAGTCAATGTCAAGCTGCTGCTGCACCGTATTGTTCTCCACAATTATCCCGCCGCATATTTTCACGTCCCCTTCCTGAATTGCCAAATCCGCATAGCAGAAAGCCTTTTGCATCCCATTTTCATTTTGGCAAGGCGCATCATTATTTTGGGCGGCCTGGCCTTGCATCTGCTCCGCAGAACTATTTTGAATATTCTGCCCCGCCTGCAAATCTTCTTTCCCCACCTGGCTTATGCATCCCGCAAAAAGCAAAAATAGCGAGAGGGCAAGGGCTGCAAAAACCAATTTTTTCATGAGCCACTTTTGCAAGGGCGAGTTTTAAATCTATGCAAGATACTGCCCCCAACGTAAAAAAATTCTTTTGCCAGAAATCAGCGCCCATTTAAACTTATGTAAATGCCATCCAAACTTCTGCTTTTAAGCTTTGAGCGGATAGATTTTACCGGGGATATCTATGGGTTTTGAGATGAAAGTCGGGGACTGCATGACAAAGGGGGTAATTACCCTAAGCGAGGATAAAACCGCCCTTGAGGCCGCAAAACTTCTTGCCAAAAAGAACATCGGCTCAATAATCATCACATCAAAAGGGGACGCTGTCGGGATACTTACCGAGCGGGACATAATACACAAAATAGTCGCAAAAGAGCTTGACCCCTCAAAGCAGAAGCTCTCCCAAATTATGTCAAAGCCGCTAAAGGCGGTGGAGGCATCCCAGACTATTGAGGAGGCTGCGCTTGCAATGAGAAAGCACGGCATAAAGCGCCTTCCGGTCCTTGAGAAGGGAAACCTTGTGGGCATAATAAGCGAGGGGGACCTAATTTCGGTTTATCCGGGGATAATTGGCATAATCTCCGAGAGCCCGCACATGAAATGAAGCGCCTCTTGGCGTGAATAGAAAAACCATATAGGCGCAGCCTTGGAAAAAGGTTCAGGCCGCCTTTTGCACTTTTAGAAGAAGGGGCGCATATTCGCCCTCAACCTTCGGGCTTGCCTTTTTCATGCTTTTCACAAACCAGCGCACAAGCTTCTCGTTTGAAGTTCCCCAAAGGGTGGATTTTGCTACAATCTCATGCACCTGCGCGCGGGTAATCTTCACTTTCTTCTGCGAGTCAAACACGTCGTTGTTGTTTATGCACTTTACATAAGACTCAATAGCCATGAAAAGCGGAATTATGCAGAACATGCGCACCTTTAGCGCATTTTTTGGCAGCGAAACTATGTACTGCATTCCCGAATACAAATACTCAAGGGCGTTTTCAATCTCCTCGTTGAGCGCGCTCATGGCTTTCTGCCTGTTTTTTCCATCAAGAAGAGTGTCATAATCAAGCCCGTGGCGCGCAAGGATGTCCTTTGGCCAATAATACCTCTGCGAGGGGACGTCGGATGCAACGTCGCGCAAAATATTTACTTTTTGGAGCGCAAGCCCAAAGCGCTTTGCATGCACGTGCAGCCTCTTTTTTGCCTCCTGCGTGATTATCTTGTTGTGGTAGAGCAAATCATTGAAGAGATAGCCGACCACTCCGGCGACGTAATAGCTGTATGCATCCTGGTCCGCAAAAGTGCGTATCTGCTTTTTCTGGAATTCATACATGCCCTGCGCCATTACCCTGCCCCAGCGCAAAATGCTCTTTCTCACCAGAGGGGGCTGTGAATAATACGCGCGCGAGACTTTCTCAAGGCTCTCAAGAAGGGAAGATTCGTAGCTGTAAGTAAGGCAGTCTATGAGCTGCCTGCGCACAAGAAGCGTCTTCTGCTCGCAGTACTCCCCGCCCCTAAGAATTCCCGTATATGCATCAAAAAGCTCCTTCTTTCTTGGCGCGTCCAAGTTTGAGTCCTCAATGGTATCAATTATGCGGTATATGAGGTATGAAATCATCATCTGGTCGCCAAGCGGCGAGGGCAAAAGCCTTATGGCAAGGGCAAAGCTGCGAGAAACTTTGGGCAAAATGCCCCAGCATTCACTAATCGCCTTCCTATCCACGCACAAATAATACCTAGCATATTTAAAGCATTTATCTTTGTTCTTGTTATTAGGTGCATTTTGTGGCCCATGCTATTGATTTTGACTTCTCGGACTGCTGCCTCCCCAAGGCGGCGCTTGCCCAGGCTGCAGGCAAATTGGCAAAATATCGCTCAGAACTTAGCGATTTGCAAAAAAGCCCCGACTGGAGCCACCCGGCATGCTCCATCCTGCTTGCAGACGAGGGAAAATTTGAGAAAGAATGCTCCTCCCTCCTCTCAAAGGCCAAAAAGCCAACCCTCCTCATAGTAATTGGCATAGGCGGCTCAAACCTCGGCTCGCTTGCCGCCATGCGGGCCGTTCTCCACAACCCCTGCACCCCCTCGCACAAGCCGCAAGTGCTTTTTGCGGACACCGTGGACCCCCGCACCATCTCATACGTAATCTCAAGCGCGCGAACCCACCTCTCAGAGGGCGGGCATGTTCTCATAAATGCCATCTCAAAATCCGGCACCACCCTTGAGACCCTTGTAAATTTTGACGTGATATACTCCGCACTCAAAAAATCATCCTCCGGGCAGCTTAACGTCGTGATAACGAGTGATGATGGGAGCGAATTTGAGCGGGTGGCGCAAGAGGAGGGCTTTCATTCACTTCCCATTCCAAAAAACGTGGGAGGGCGATACAGCGTGCTCTCAAGCGCGGGGCTTTTCCCCCTCATGGCAGCTGGTTTTGACACCCATAAATTTCTTGAGGGGGCAAGGCTTTCGCTAAAGGGCGCCCTTAGCGCGGATTTGAGAAAAAACCCCGTGGCGCTTGCGGCGGCGTTTCTTTTCCTTGAGGCAAAGGCAGGCAGGAAAATTCACGTGGACTTTATGTTCTCAAATTCCCTGCGCTCGCTTGGCTCATGGCACCGCCAGCTAATAGGCGAGAGCTTAGGCAAAGAAAAAAATGAGTCCGGCTCAAAAATTGTGCATTCGGGCATTACTCCACTCGTGTGCACAGGCACGACCGATTTGCATTCAATGGGCCAGCTCTTCTTGGGCGGCCCTGCGGACAAATCCTACCGCTTTGTGTCCGTGCAGAATTTCGGCGAGGATTTTGAGGCGGGCAGCAGCCAATTTTTGGCAAAACTTGCCCCATTTGCAAAAGGCAAGAAAGCCTCGCGAATACTAAATGCGCTCTGCGAGGGCACAAAGGAGGCTTATAGAAAAAACGCGCTTCCCTTCGTTTCAATTTCCCTTCCCGCGCTTGATGAGCACTCCATAGGGCAGCTTATGCAAATGGAAATGGTTGAGGCAATGTATGCCGCCAAATTATTCGGGGTAAATGCCTTTGACCAGCCAGCAGTTGAGAAATACAAAAGAGAGGCAAGAAAGATTCTGGGCGCATAGAAAAATTTATGCCCGCACAAAAACGTTCGGCATGCAAAGCACGGGCTTTTTGCTCCGGCGCGTTTGGCGCACCAGGCTTATTTTCCAAAGAATTTATGCACTCTCGCATCATGCTCGCGCGCAAGAAGTATTGCCCCCATAAGCGGCGCATTCTGCATGTCTGAGAGTGTTATTTTAG
>JAZDKV010000058.1:0-2221 GCA_043802645.1 Microcaldota archaeon
TTCCATGATGGGGAAGAGGGAGGCAGGGTATAAAAAGAATTCACTCAGAACTGCGCGGGGGAAATTTTTGGGTTGCCACGAATTATTTGGGTGGGGCGGGCGTTGGCGCACAAAAGCATTAACAAGCGGGCGTTGGCGCGAAAAATACTAATCCAGAAGGCAATAGCCCAAAAGCTTGTATGCAAGAAGGGCGCATGCAAAGTCCGAAGTGATATCGCCTTTTCTTGGGGCAAGCTCAACTATGTCTGCTCCGATTACTGTTTTCTCCTGCGCAACCCGGCGCAAGAGGGAAAGGGTCTCGTTCCATAAAAGCCCTCCCGGCTCCGGGGTGCCGGTTGCGGGCATTATTGAGGGGTCAAAGCCGTCTATGTCTAGCGTAATAAATACGTTTTTTGTGCGGATTTTTGAGAGGATTTTGTCCATTGATGCGGGGCTTAAATCGGCTCCAAAGACCACGCCAGAATATTTTTGGCGGATTATATCCGCCTCTTCCTTGCACTGGCTCCTTATCCCGACTGAGACTGCCGGGACCATTTCGCGCACTCGCGCCATTACGCAGGCGTGGTTGTATTTTGAGCCTTCGAATTCATTGCGCATATCGGAGTGGGCGTCAATTTGCAAAACTGTGAGGCTGCCGGGAAATATTTCGTGCGCCGCCCTTACCGGGCCGGATGAAATAGAATGCTCGCCACCGAATATGAGGGGGAATTTTTTGTCCTGAAACACTTTTTTTGTTTGCTCATAGAGCATATCTATGGCTTTTTTCGGGGGGAGCTTTTGCATTTTTAGCTCCGGGAGGGTATGCGGGCATATTTTGTCCACATAGTCCTCTTCTAATTCCATGTCGTATGTTTCCACGAAGTTTGAGGCAGTGATTATGGCTTTTGGGCCGTCTGCCTGCCCTTTTAGGTATGTGGAGGTGCCCTCGTAAGGGGCGGAGATAATTGCGGCTTTTGCGCCCGTGTAGGGGTATGCAAAGCCCATGAATGATACTTGGTCTTTCATAGAATAGGTTTTGGGCAGGGGGGGATTTAAATATTAGGACCCAAATGTTTTCGTGGGAAACATGAAGGCGCTAAGGTCGTGGCTTAAGCTCACAAGGGCGGAGCATGCCGTTTTGTCCGCAGCGGGGGTTTTGGTTGCAATTTTTATTGCGCTAAAAGCTTCGGAGATTTCTTTTTGCGCCCCTTTGCAAGCGGGGGGCTTGCCAGGCTTGCCTGCAGGCGGGGCATGCCTTGAGCTATGGAAAGTTTGCGCTGCCCTTCTTGCGCCCGTATTGATTAATTTGGGAGCGTTTGCAATAAACGATTATTTTGACATTGGGGCGGACAGGGAGAATAAGATGCACGGGCGGCCGCTGGTGTCAGGCGAGATAAAGCCCGCCCACGCGGCGATTTTTGGGGCGGGCGCCCTTATTTTTGGAGGGCTTTTGGGATTTGCAATTAATTTTGAGGCGGGGGCGATTTCTAGCGCCTTTGCAATAGTATCGTTCTTGTACAACTGGAAATTGAAAGAGATTGCCCTGCTTGGAAATTTGTTTATTTCATTTTCAATGGGGATTGCATTTATTTTCGGCGCGGTTTCCTCCGGGCTTATGCTTGAGAGCCTGCCTCTTGACTTCTGGATTTTGGCTATCGGGGCAAGCGCGGCAGGGCTTGGGCGGGAAATTGTGAAGACCGTGCAGGATTTGGAGGGGGACAAAAAGGCTAGGGGCTCAAGGACTTTGCCGGTTCTTTTTGGCGAGAGAAATTCTCTTCTTGTTGCGGCAGGGGCTTTTGTTTTATTTTCTATTTGCATCGGATGGCTTGCGCTCAATTCGCAAATTTTGAGATTTAACACTTTGAGCCTCGGGCTTTTGGCCATAGGCGCGCTTTCCTATTTGACTTTTGCGTATTTGTGCGCCCTTGGGAAAATGGGCAGGGAGAGGATTGAGGAGATACGAAAACTTACGCTGCAAGTGCTTGCGGTTGTAATGCTGGGGGTTTTCATATGCGCGATTTAGGGATTGCGGGCATGATGGCGGATTGCAATGCGGGAGTTTTCATGTGTGTTTTGTAGAGGTGCATAAATGGAAGCAATTGTAAAAACCGATTTGCCGCTGAAAAAAATTTCAACGGGAAAAGTAAGGGAGATGTATGAGCTTGGAGATGGCATGCTCATGGTCGCAACGGACAGGCTCTCCGCATTTGACGTCGTATTTTCGCAGGGCATACCATACAAG
>JAZDKV010000059.1:0-3881 GCA_043802645.1 Microcaldota archaeon
GGGCAGACATAATAGAACACCAACTCTGGCGGGCGCGGGAGCCTTACTATGTAATAAATATTTTTCACACGAACCTTGTAGCTGTAGGCACGTCGTGGTTTCGCTTTTGGAGGTCGTAAGTGCCTCCGAGCGTATTCCACATCCTGCATTGGATACACAGCATCCTCCATGTATCGGCGTTCGATGTTCTGGACCACTTCTGGGAGTATCTTATCCTTTTCTGCCTCTTCAGTAACCTCAGTGGTCTTCTTATAAGACTCTACAAGCTCGCTTGAACAAAAAGGGCAGCCATTGTAGTCGTCGGGGAATTTCTTCTCATTTTTATTCTCATTGGCTTCGCACTTTGGATCTGGGCACTTTTTCATTTAATCACCTCTGTCATTTATGCACCTCCGACTTTCCTAATTTTGTTTGGCTGAGAAAACTTTATCAAATGAATGATTTTACCACGTCAAATGACTAAATTGTGGAAGCAGAATCCTGTCCTTGGCATGAACTTGCAACATTTGGCAAAGGCGTGCAAACATTGGAAGATTTATTTTTAACCCCCGCCGCCCCATAAGTTTTATGCGCGAAAGAAAACCCCGCAGTCCCCCTTCCTTCCTCAAGGAAACAGAAATCCTTGAGCTCAAGCGCTCAACATCCGAGCTGGAAGAGGCTCTTATTTCCATAGTAGCCATCCTCAACAAGCACCAGGCCGGAGAGCTCTACTTCGGCATCAAGGACAACGGCAGCATAGTCGGGCAGGACATTTCCGCCAAAACCCTTCGGGACATTGCCCAAGCCATAGACCAGAAAATTGAGCCAAAGATTTTCCCGAAAATCAACCATGTGGAAATAGAGGGAAAAGCCTGCGTCCACGTCCAATTCAGCGGCACCCAAGTTCCCTATTTTTGCGACGGGCGGGCTTACATCCGGGTGGCCGACCAAGACCGCAAGACCACGGTCCACGAGGTGCGCCGAATGCTCTCGGAGCAAGTGGGCAGGGACTGGGAGAAGCGGCTTTCCGAAAAGGGCGTGCGGGACGCAAACACCAAAATGCTGCGCTCCTTCATGCGCCACGCAAAAGACGCCAAGCGCATCCAGTTTTCCTACACCAACGCCCGCACTACCTGCACAAGCTCAAGCTTCTCAAGAACAACCGCCTTCTCAACGCGGGGGAGGTGCTCTTCTGCGACGACAACCCCCTGGAATTCCAAGCCGCCGTCTTCGCCGGCACGGACAAGCTGACCTTTCTGGACATACGCCAAATCAAGGGCAACATGTTTGACGTGCTCGTGCAGGCCATGAACTACCTGCGCTATCGCATGAATTGGCGCGGCCTTCTGGCCGGAGACGGGCGCAAGGAGGTGCCAGAGATTCCGGAGAGGGCCCTTGAGGAGGCCCTGAGCAATTCCGTGGCCCACCGCGACTATAACACCCCCAAATCCAACGAAATTCGCATCTTCAAGGACCGCATAGAAATCTACAACCCTGGGCAGTACCTTCCTAGCGCCACTCCGGAGCAGTACGTGAAGGGCGACGAGCCCTCCGTCCCGCGCAACCCCCTCATCGCCGAAACCCTTTATTCCGCCAAGGTGATTGAGCGCTGGGGCAGTGGCCTCAAGCGCATCGCCGATACCTGCAAAAATGCTGGGGTAAAGGTCGAGTTCAAGCCCCAAGGCGACAGTTTTACGGTCGTGTTCTGGCGCCCGGCCCCCCAGAAAACTGTGGAGGGCGCAGGTGAAAAAACTTCACTGAAAACTTCACTGAAAACTTCACTGAAAATTATGCAGTTCATTGGTGAGAATGGTGATGTCACCCTCGCCGAAATAGCGACGAGGCTTGGCATTAGCGAGAGAGCGGTGAAATACCATATTGATGCCCTGAAGAAAGAGGGGAAAATCAGGCGCGTCGGCCCGGACAGGGGCGGGCACTGGGAAGTGAAGAAAAAGGGATGAAACCTACATCTTGCTGAATTGATTTAGTGAAATGCTATACATCTTGTTGAATCGGTTTGGTAAAATGCGCATTTTTTGGGCTCCACTATTGGAAACTATTGTTAGTAATTGTTAGTAGCTTACAGAATACTTCGTTTCCCCTGAAAAAGAAGAACCACAGTGCGATTAGTATGGCTGCTACTATAGCCCAGATTATGGTATCTAGTAGAATCCCCGGCCAGCTCCAAGCTTTCCATGCCTTGTACTGCTCTGAGGCTTTTTGATATTCACTACCCGCTTTTATGAAAAGGCCTTTGTTGTAATCCTCTTCTGCCTCGGAGTAAGTGCCCTGTGCTTCAAGAAACCTCTGGATTCTGTGAATTCCGAATACTACTGACAGCAAATTATGTAAGGAATAGGAATCCGAGAATTCCTTGCTAACGTTTTCTCTGGCACCCTCGGCATTCTCTCTGATAGGGGTAACAAAATCCACATATTTCTGTGCTTCATCCGCCCCGTTTTGAGCCCCATAGAAAAGCGACTTGTTCAATTCCGCTAAGTTTGCCATATATACGGGGTCGGATATTGTGAACGGACAATGGTTTGAAGAGGTTGCCATATCTGCAATAGCTGCGGTGGCTTTGTTCCATCCCATGACGATAGGCTCGTTTTTTTGTAAATTTCCAAAGTCCCCGATAATCCCCTCAAGGGTTTGGTCAGACCCGTGATAGAAGACCCCCATCTTCATTTCACTCAGTAGCCTGGTGCCGACTACTGAATAATCGTAAATGCGAGCCCCCGTGTCATTGAGGGCGCATGTATAAAGGTCCGTAATTTGGTAAGCTTCCCCCACAAGACCATACCCATTCAACTCATTTACTGCAGACAAAATTATCTTTCCTGAACGGACGCTTGTGACCGCATAAGCCTCCGGAGCAAAATTACGTATGATATCAAGCATTACCTTGTCGTTTTGAGCTGCAAGCTGGATGCCTCTGTTAGAGATGACTCCGTCTATTGCCTGTGTGGTCTGGCAAATTCCGGCAGAACCAACAGATTGGGCATTGCAATAGCATGCTCTGCGAAATAAATTTGGTTCCACATTGTAAAGAGACATGTAAATGCTTTTTGCTCGGATTACGGCTCTCGCTTCCTCCGGATTGACAACTAGAGAGCAAGTATCATCCCTAATAAGAAGTGGGGCACCAAGCAAACCCACGTAGCGATAATTAACGTCGTTATATTTTATTTGGATGTCAAGCCCCCCGCTGGAATTGAAATACTCCATAGAAAATTCGTCGATGGCGCAACTGTGCGTGGGGGGTAACGCATCGGACTGGGGGATTGAATTACAGGTCTGCTGGCCTTGATGCTGAGCGAGGATAATTATTACTATTAATGCAACAATGGCGAAGAAGAAGGCAGGGGCTCCAAAAGCGGCTAGGGGACCGTTTGCCTGACCTTTCATACGACGTAAAGATGTCATACGAAGAGTTGTGTTTTTGTTATTTATAAGGGGCATGTGAGGGGTGTTTTCCGGTGGTTGCCTACGGAAGTTTTATATCCGCCCGAATCCATAAAACATTCATGAAATACCTTGTTTTGCTCCCCCCCTAGCCACCCTTCTTTTGCTTGTGGTGTCGGAGATATTTAGGCAGAGGAATTTGCAGGGTTGAAGCACTCTCTTGCACTCCTCGGATACTTTTATGAGTCCGCTTAAGTATTCCTCAAAGTCGTGCAGGTAGCCGTCCCCTTCCTGCTCTATGAGGCGGAAGTTCATGTGGGAGGGGCTTGTTATGACAAGCTGGACTGATTTTTTATCAAGCTCATCCATATTGCAGGGGTCGCCTATTACAACCAGATGGTCCGTTTCCATGAAGGAAATAGCGGGCGGGGCTTCTATATGGTTCATGCAGGATTTGGGAAATATATGCATACTCTCAAATGGGTACTCAAATTTTA